>JAYVNW010000562.1:0-5240 GCA_043758225.1 Candidatus Kuenenia sp.
ACTCACTTATGGCACAACGCAAAATTGGACAAATCCTCATCGATTTGGGCTACATCAACGACGATCAGCTGTGGGACATTCTGGAAGACCAGAAGCAGAACCCAGGAACTGTTCTCGGGCAAATCGCGGTACGCATGGGCCTCGTCACTCAGGCTCAGGTCACTGAAGCTCTGGCCGAACAATGGGGCATGCCAATCGTCAATCTGGAAGAAACCAACATCCAGTCCGCCGTGCTGGAACTGGTCCCCCAGACGATGGCCGAAATCTATCGCATCATGCCGGTCTCGTTGAAAAACAACGTCCTGACCGTGGCCATGGCCGATCCGCAAAACGTCGCGGCTCTCGATGACCTGCGGAACTTTCTGGGCTACGAAATTCGAGGTGCCGTATCATCTGGTCCCGATGTTGAAGCGGCCATCGCCCGCTACTACGCTGACCGAGAAGAAAGCATCGAAAGCGTCCTCGAAGAGTTGTCGACAGACGAAGACTATGAGCGAAGTGTTCATGGCTATGACCTTGCATCCGACTCTGAAATGTCAGACTCGCAGCCTATTAAAAAGCTGCTGAACATGGTGATGCTGCTGGCCATCCGCGATCAGGCCAGCGACATTCACTTTGAACCGTTCGAAGACGAATTCAAGATTCGAGTCAAAGCGGACGGCGTGCTTTACGAAATGGTTCCGCCGCCACGCCACCTTGCAAACGCCATTGTCAGTCGTATCAAGGTTATGTCCAACCTGGATATCGCCGAACGCCGATTGCCGCAGGACGGACGTATCGAACTGAACGTCGGCGGCAACAGTGTGGACTTGCGAGTGAGCGTACTGCCAACGCTGTTTGGTGAAGCAGTCGTTATGCGAATCCTCGACAGAACCGTCGTGGCGCTGGACCTGAACAAGATCGGGATGGATGCAGTTCTGCTTGCCAGTTTCCGTCAGATTCTCAAGCGGCCGAACGGCATTGTGCTGGTCACGGGCCCGACGGGAAGTGGAAAGACAACCACGCTCTATTCCGCGCTGAATGAACTGAACAGCACTGAAACAAAAATCATCACCAGCGAAGACCCGATCGAATACGATATCGAAGGCATCATTCAGGTTCCCGTCAATCCGGATCTTGGTGTGACCTTTGCAAATGTGCTTCGAGCCGTTCTGCGACATGACCCGGATAAAATCCTTGTCGGGGAAATTCGAGACTACGAGACAGCAGAAATCGCCGTCCAGAGTTCACTGACCGGACACCTGGTATTCAGCACTTTGCACACCAACGACGCACCATCGGCCATTACGCGACTTCGCGACATGGGAGTTCCAGCGTTTTTGATCACGGCCACAGTCGAAGCCATTTTGGCTCAACGACTGGTTCGCCGCATCTGCAGCGAATGCCGCACCCAGTTCGCACCGTCGGATGAACTGTTGATGGAACTGCAGCTGCCATTGAATACCGCTCGTAAATACAAGTTCTATTACGGCAAAGGCTGTGCTCGCTGCAATAATTCGGGTTACAAGGGCCGAGTCGGGATTTACGAACTCATGATCATGTCAGATGAGCTTCGCGACGCCATCGCCGCAGAAGCCTCCGGCGACGACCTGCGCGACATCGCTCGTCAGCAGGGGATGATCACGCTGCGTGAATCCGGTCTCAAACTGATTTTTGACGGAGCCACCACTATTGACGAAGTCGTTAGAGAAACTGTGATTGAAGATGTGTCTTGAAAAGATGTACAATTTTGCTTCAGCAAAACACTGCATTGAATCGCAAAACTGATGATGACGATTGCAGCAGGCAATGTAAACTAGACAATTAACACCGCCGCGAGCCATAAATGCACAACGGCACAAACTTTGCGGCTGAATACTTGATGAGTTGCGAAAAGGGTCAACGCCCGAATCAAAGCATCCAGGTTTCGGCCAGGTCAATTTTGACTGAAAACGTAAATTCAGTCGCCACCGAAACTTTCTGGAGAAATCGGCATGCCAACCTTTGCATATGAAGCAATGGACAGCTCGGGGCTGGAGGTGAAGGACACCATTGAGGCCCCTTCGGAAGCCGAAGCCCAGACGATGATTCGCGAAAAGGGCTTCTACGTTACGAAGATCCGCGAAAAAGAGCGGAAGAAAAAAGACACGAAAAAGGGAGCCAAAGGGGCAACTGGTAAGAAAAAAGGCAAGACGTTCACCATCGGTGGCGTCAAACCAAAATTGCTCTGTACCTTCACGCGACAGCTTTCAACGCTGCAGGATGCCGGACTTCCGGTACTCCGCAGTCTGCGAATTCTGGAAGGGCAAAACAAACCGGGAGCATTAAAAAATGCTCTCATGGATGTGATCGAAGATATCGAAGGCGGTAACACGCTGTCGGAAGCGATGGGAAAACAGCCCAAAGCTTTCGACAACCTGTACGTCAACATGGTGAAAGCCGGGGAGGCCGGCGGTGCTTTGGAAGTGATTTTGCAGCGCTTGGCTGAGTTCAAAGAAAAGTCTCAGTCGCTCAAACGCAAGATCGTGGGAGCCATGATTTATCCGGGTGCCGTGATCACCGTGGCTGTGACAATCGTGTCATTCATCATGATTTTCATTATTCCGAAGTTCAAAGAAATCTTCATTGGTTTCGGAGTCGAATTGCCTCCGCCGACAATGCTCTTGATTTCCTGTTCCGACTGGATGATGAGTTACTGGTACATGCTGTTCATAGGGCCCATAGCCTTTGTGATATTCATAAAAATTGTGAAGAAGAATAAGACGGGAGCGTACGTGGTCGACTGGCTCGCGTTACGCATCCCACTGATAGGCAAGATTTTACATATTGGAACCATTGCGCGAGTCACGCGAACTCTTGGAACACTGATCGCGTCAGGGGTACCGATTCTGGAAGGACTTTTAATTTCGCGCGACACCGCAGGCAACAGTGTGTTCGTGCGAGCTTTTGACAATATTTACACGGCGATCCGCGAAGGGGAAACCATTGCGGTGCCGTTGCGAGAATCAAAGATCGTCGATGACATGGTGGTCAACATGGTCGACGTCGGTGAAGAAACAGGAGCTCTGGATGACATGCTCTACAAAGTCGCAGACGTTTATGATGAAGAGGTCGAAGTGCGAGTCGAAAGTCTTGTGAGTTTGCTTGAACCAATCATGGTCGTTGTACTCGGTCTGATCGTCGGTTTTATCGTCATCGCGTTGTTCATGCCGTTGATTAAACTGTTGAACGATCTTTCGTAGTGAATTGCTGATTTTTGATTTCAAATCCCGGTGAGCGGAGTGTGTCAGCACTCCCGTACAACTGCGAATTACTGTCTACTGTCTACTGTCTACCTGCATGCGTGTGCTTTGCTTCTCTGTCCACTGTCCACTGTCCACTGTCCACTGTCCACTGCCAACTGTCTACCTGCTGAGTCCCTTCCATGAAACTCAACCATAAACCCGCCAGCAAACCCAACACCCATCACCTCGGCTTCACGCTGATAGAGTTGATGGTGGTGATCGTGATCATCGGAATCCTGATGGCCCTGATCCTGCCAGCGCTTGCGGGAGTTCGCCGACGTGCAGCAGTGACTGAGCAAGCGGCAGAGTTTGCAAAGATTGATACAGCTATTACGACGTTTACCAGTGATATGGGCGTCGAACCCTGGAGCGAACTTGTTGTCACAGAAGACACGTCTGTCAAAAATTGGGATGCGACGCCTGAATTGGTTTTATCCCGAACCAGAATTCGACGCATTTGGCCGACGTTTAATTTTTCCGGTCAAATCGATTTCAATGCAGACGGCAACTTCACTGGTGATTCCAGCGGTGGGGGTACTATTACTCTGGCTGGCTCTGAGTGCCTCGTCTTCTTTCTCGGAGGAGCACTCAGCCGTGACGCCGATGGAAACGGTGTAGTAAGTCCTGCCGAGGCAACTGGTCAACCGTCTCTGATTGGATTTTCAAAGAACCCAATCAATCCCTGCTCAATGACTGGGTCAAATCGGCAGGGCCCATGGTTCACATTTGAAATCAATCGGCTGAAAGATCTCGACGGCGACGGCATGCGAGAATACTACCCGACCCTGGGTGACCAGAACGTCCCGATTCATTTCGCTTCTGCGAATAACGGACAGGGCTACTTCTCTGGTGTTAGTATTTATGTTCAGTCGGATGGACGCACGGCATGGAATAAGGACAGCCATCAACTGATTGCAGCGGGCTTCGATAATGATCTTGGGTTTCTCCCGTACGGCAGCTTGAAAATGACATACGCAACTAAAGATTCGCTCAACGGGAGACCTTTGGAAGTTGACAATGTCACCAATTTCAAACAGGGATCAACACTTGGTGACTGAGAATGGATTCAGGATGTTTTCGAAAGTTGCGACGTCTGATCAAGTGAACGAGTTCCATGCAAAAACACATCAGCCAATCTGGATCGTCTCGACACGGTTTCACACTGTTGGAACTGATGATCGTGATTTCGATCATTGCGGTACTGATGAGTATGTCTTTCTATGTGATGAATGGAATCACTGAAACAGCAAAAAAAGAAGCGACGACTACGACGATCCATAAGATCAATCGACTTCTGGAACAGCGAATTGAAGCATTCGACAGAGCCTTCAAGGGTAGTCGTAGAAATGCGTATGTGACTGCAACTGTGGGCATCTTATCGACAGTTGATGGTCGCTTTGATTATTACCGAGTTCATCCTGAAGCCGCACCACAATCAATCGTGATTCTCGCACGCAAATCGGGTTTTCGATTCGAGTTTCCACAACGAATGGTTGAACTTATTATCGTGCCATCTGACGACGCGAACGGGAATGGATTGCCAGACGGTGTCGAGAATCGAATTGCCTACCCAAATGCTCGTGCGTACTTGATTGCCGCAGATCAGGCATCTGCGACGCCCACTGCGAATTTCGAACCCAGTGCAGCCGACATTACGGCAATCGTAGAGGCTCGTTGGGCTGGTGGTTCCTGTTCTGTAACTATCGGTGGAACGGCGACAAACTTGAGTTTTGCAGGACATCAAAATCATAATAACGGCGACACGGAAAGTTCCGAACTTCTTTATTACATGTTGGTTGCAGCGGGTAACTTTGGATCCTCTTCCGTGGACGCCGACCAATTCAGTCAGGTTGAGATCGCCGATGTCGACAACGATGGATTGCCGGAATTTGTGGATGCATGGAACCAGCCGCTGCGATATTACCGCTGGCCTACACGGTTAATCGATCCGACTGCTCCGAATCCGTTCGTACCGGA
>JAYVNW010000563.1:0-1994 GCA_043758225.1 Candidatus Kuenenia sp.
CTCCGCAGGCTCGGGCAATTTCACTGTTGGAACAGCGAACCGCCAACTTGCGCAGATCTGATGCCGATGGCCGAAAAGACTCATTACCTCCATGAAAATCAAATTCCATCGCACGTGGATTCACCACCCAGCCTGTTCGCTGATGCTGGGGAACCTTTCTCAGTAACTCTTCCAGACCGGGCAGCATGGGAATTTCCTGGACTCGACCATTCTTCTGCGAGGAAGGAATGGCAATCGTTGGCAGTCTGTCCGTCTGCGTTGGCCAGACAGGATGAATATGCCGCGGATTGTCCCACGAAAAATCCATCAGATCGCCAACTCGAAATCCAGACTCCCAAAGTACATCCAGAGCAAAGAGCCACGAGTCTGCCGAATCCTTTCCGACTACGGCCAACACCGCATCCCTCATCTGCTGGAACTCGACTTCTGTGATGGGCCTTCCCTTCATCACTTCTTCCGCTTCCAGCTTTTGCACCGGCGGCAGTTCAGCCACCCAGCCACGTCCCTTGCAGAAGCGGATGAAAGCCATCACGGCTCCCATAAGACTGTTGACTGTGTTAGGAGACCGATTGTCATAGCGGCATTCGTCTCCGGCCAACAGTCGTTCCTGCAGGTACTCGAGTCGATCGAGAGTGGCCACCTCAAACATCAGTAGCCCCTCCGGAAGATTTGATTCCCGCCGTTGAGCTTCCAGGATCCGTTCGGCGATACCCAACCGCGAGACAATCTCGACAAGCGAATCGTCTCGAACTCGAAGGCGGCGATGATCAAGGTACCGGTCATAGCACTCCTGCCATGTCGGCCCCACGGATTTCCCTGGTGCAGCAACGGCTTCCGGCGGAACGGATTTCTGCACAACATGTGCAGCTGTGATCGCCCCATCGGAAGATTGGTAGTCACCGTTGAGCAATCGTTCCTGACATTCCCGTTGAATCCTGCGGGCTTCACGTCGGTCGCGAGTACCACAGTTTCGGCGGATACGTTTGCAGAGGATCGGACAATAGAATTTAAGGACGTAACCATTGCGGTCCGACTTCCGCAGTGGTCGGTCCGGGTAGAGTTGGACATTTCCAATCTCGGGCCGTCTCGACATAACAATTTCCTTTCAATGTAACTTGTTTGCTTCATGAATTCTTCCTTTCTGCGTTTCTTGTAAGATGCTCGATCAAAGCCAGCCCGGTCACCCAGCGCGTGTGACCCACGATTGTGTAGGGCAGCCCTTCGGCGACCATTTTATCCCAAAACTTCTGGGAAATTCCCAGCTTCTGAAGCACCATTTGTTTGCTATAGGCTTCATCCGTGCGGATCACTCCGCTTGCCACCATTGCCATTGAGAGTCTCCGAAAGACGATGAAACGAGAATCTTGATTTAAGTAGTGCTTTGAAACGCCTTGTGATTTTGAATGACGAGTGTCTACGTCGGTCGGGCAACGTCAGATTCTTCTTTGTCGAGCCATTGTCGAACGATGTGGTCGAGCGTGAATGCAACTTCAATGTTGTTTTGAGTGTCAGCCAGTTCATGCACCTCAACTGGGAGTTGCGGAGATTGGCCTTTTCCTATGAGCATACGAAGCTCTTTTCGAATGGCTCGGAGGATTCTTTGCGTAGTGATGTCCGGGTCTTCCCAGTCGGTGAGGCTCATTTCCAGAATCTGCGATCGAGCACATGCCGGGATGCCGGAGATGACTTCGACTAACTTGCGAAACGCTCTGCTCTGGGCTGCGACTCGGGAAGAACTTTTCACAATGAATCCTTCTTATGCGGATGCAGTGTTCACTGCAAAAACGATATCGCTGTTCAATCGTTGCTGTTGCGGTCTGCTGTGAAACGTCCATTGTTAGATGCGTTGTTGGCACGATCTGATCTGCGTACGTCAACACGCAGCGAACTCTGCGATTTCGTGGGACGGCACGGTGATCTGTCGCTTGCTCATGGACTGCCTGTCTGCTGTTGGCGAAAGATCCAGGTGTGGGCTTCATCGAGTGCCAGTTGAA
>JAYVNW010000564.1:0-2912 GCA_043758225.1 Candidatus Kuenenia sp.
TCGTGACGAACATCCGGCAGCTCGTCGTGATGAACGTCCGGCGCAGCGCGGTGGTCGTCCGCAGGAAAGTACAGCGGCTCGAGCCGATAGTGGTGGATCAGAGCGCACTCCCGCAAAGGCCATAGACGCAGGCCGAAAATCTCCACCGGGAGACGATGATTACTGGAAGGAACTTGATGGTTGGGTTTGGGATGATGATGCTCAGAAGAAGTCAGCGGCGTCGCGACCTGCTTCGGCCACTGATGAAATAGATATTGAAGATATCGAAGATATCGATGATGACGATGAGGTCGTAACTCCATCCCCAGCAGCGGAATCCGATGAAGATGGTGAGTCACCAAAACGTCGTCGTGGTCGTCGACGTGGTGGCCGTGGTCGCAGTCGTGGTCGTCGTGATCGTCCTGAAACTTCTGCGCCGGCAGCTGATGAAACAAATTCTGCTTCTGACGCGGCAGATTTCGATGATTTCAGCGAAATCCTGTTTGAAGAAGAACAGGAAGATTTTGTCAGTGTCTCAGCAGGCAGCGTGAAAGCTCAACGGCGAATCCAGGACGAACCGCTGTCTCCGGCAGCGCGCAAGCCTGAACCTGTGGAGATTGATGACGAAGACGAATCGGATGATGTTGAAAGATCGGAGGGGGGTGACGAAGATCGGCCAGCTCGTTCGCGTCGTGGTCGTCGTGGTCGTCGCGGTCGTGGGAAGGGACGAGAAGAAACTCGCGAGCCGGTTCGTGCCGAAGAACGTCCTCCTGCAAGCACTCGTCGTCCCGTGCGAGACGAAGATGACACCATCGAAGTCGACGATATCGAAGATGACGATATCGAAGATGACGATATTGAAGATGACGATATCGAAGATGACGATATCGAAGATGATGATCTCGAATTGTCAGATTTCGGTGACGAGGATGACGACGAAGAAGAAGTGCCTCGCCGCCGTGACAGATCTCGTGGTGAGCCAGCTCGCGGCGAATCACCGCGTGTGGAATCACCACACGGGGAACGGGCACCACGAGGCAAGCGTCCGCAGGCTGGATCTTCGGGGCGTGGGCGTGATAGGGACGAACGAGAACCACGGGTTACGGAATCAGCAGATCGACCTCGCCGGCAGCAGCCTCGCGAGCCGCGTCCAGCGGTTGCAACTGGAGACGGCGAGGGCCATCGTGGTCAGCTACCTCCGCGGGTGGCAGCGGAGTTTCAGGATATTCCGACTTGGGAAGAGGCAATTGGCAGCCTTGCGATTCGCACGCCAACCGAAGAGCACGCCCGACGCACTGAAAATCGTGTCCGGCGTGACGGTGGAGGACGACCTCCGCGTCGGCGTAACTAATCAACGGTCAGGCGATTTCAAAATCAAAGCCGTTGGGGGAATTATTATTCTCCAACGGCTTTTTCGTGTCTCGCCGCGCTGCACTGTTTTCTATTTCGTTTCCGCTGCCAACTCTTTGACCGACCTCACGATGTGGTCTTCCACAGCGGCCGACCATTTCGTTGGCAGGCCGTAATAGATCATTGCGGATTCACCTTCGTATCCGCCCTCTTGCAAAACTCGAACCGAAGGGATGTATGCCATCACGTCGTTGCAATATCCAGCGATCCAGACTGTCGAGCCGGGAAGTTCGCTTTTCAGTCGCAGTGCATAATCAACAACAACTTCGCCTCCTAATGTTACGATATGCAAATCACCAAGACGCAACATTTGCACGGGGTATGGATACGTTGCGGAAAGCTGACCATCTCGGGAGATTGCATCGAGCAAATGAATTGCACGACGAGCGATGTACACATTTTCGGATTTCAGATCCGCTTCGATTTGTTCTTTGGAAGGCAACTGATCGAATGCCAGATCGATTTCGCGATAAGATGTTCTCAGCGTTCCTTTCACTGGTTGCATGGGCCCGGCAAGTGCCCGATCGATACTGTCGGCCATCTGGTTTCCGTAGGCAGCTGCCAGTTCCACTGTCTTTCGTGGCAGCGGATTCTGATCGGCACCACATCCTGCAATGAACATTGCCGTCGTTTCCGGATGTCTCCTTTCAATTTCCAACTGTGCAAATCCAGGCCAGTCGCCGCACCAATCCATGCCGCCAAGTACCGTGGCATGGCAAGCATATCCGAACAATACGGTTCGTAGGGAACCGTCTGTAGCGCGGACTATCAACAGTGGAACGTCGTGATCCACCGGTCCAACCAGTTGTCCGGCTGCGCGAAGTGCAGGGACATCCGGTTCGCGATTATTGCGGCGATTGACCGCAAACGTTGCCTGACTCGAACCAAACTGCAGGGTCGCTGGCTCCAGGTTTGCGAATGCGTCGGCTGCGATCTTCAAAATACTATCGTTAAGGAATTGCGTGTATTCGGTGACCAGCCGTTTGTTTTCGTCGTCAAGTGAATACATCGACATCAAATTGCGCCCGACAACAGGTCCGGAATGTGTGTGCGATGTTGAAATTGTGATTCCTGATCTTTGCAAACCATGTTTGTCAACCAGTTGTTCGCAGATGGTCTTCGACGTTGTTCTGTCGATTCCAACGAGGTCCAGGGTCACGATCAGAATTTTGTGCCCGGCTGGATCGCTGATGGCAAGAGCTTTGGCATATAAGTCATGTATGGTGCCTTCTGCAGGCTTGGTTCTTGAAGCGTAGCCGGACATCCACATTGGAGTCGGCGGAGTGATGACTGTTTTGGCCACTCCAGCCTGCCAAACTTCGTCAGCGGACATGACGTTGGTCTGGAAATGCAAAGGAATAAGACTTAGAAGTAGTACGATCAGTCTTCGCATGTGAAACTCCCGTCGTTTCAAATCTAAAACGGACCCGGTTGGAATTGAAGAATTGTTTCGGCGGGCGAGAGATATCAATCCCATGATCGACCGCATTGCCACCCTGGAAATCAGGGGACTCACGTCCCCC
>JAYVNW010000565.1:0-4473 GCA_043758225.1 Candidatus Kuenenia sp.
CGGTCTTCATTCAATTTGATATGGGCTTGAGCGGTTTCCTGTTCAGCGGCCAGTGGCGGGCGGGTTAAAGCAGTGAGATACAGCAGGTCAATGATTTCAGCATCCGTTTTTCCACCGGTGATCCATTGATGGACGCTGCCCGCGTCGGATCGCAGTTTGTTGTGAACTGTTGGCCCGTTGATTAACTGCAACGCCTGAGAAAGATTGCTATCCGTTGATCGTTCGCACTCACATGGTAGCTCCCGTTGTGGCTGACCGAAGACTTGAAGAAACTTGTGACCTTCAGGGGGATCAACCAGATCTATTGCCTTGGTGCCGCCCGGCATTCCAGCGAACTCTTCCTGTTGCCCGGTGACTGTGCAAATCGAGTCCAGCAACTGCTCGGCAGTCAGCATACGCGTTGTAGCATGGCTGAAGTAGATTTCGTCATCGGCATTGTATTTGTTTCGCTGCGAGCTGAGTTGATAAACACGGCTGTTCATAATCGTGCGGATCAGGTGCTTCGACGAGAAGCCGCTTTTCAAAAGCTCATCCGCCAGAAACGAAAGTAGCTCGGGATTTGACGGTGGGTTTGAATCGCGGAAGTCGTCTACTGGATCAACGATTCCCTTGCCCACGATATGGCCCCAAATGCGGTTGGACAGCGATCGAGCGAAAAACGGATTGCTGTTGTTTGTCAGCCAGTTTGCAAAGACGACTCGACGGTCCTGATCGGCGGGAACATCAACATCGCCTTCCAGCAAAAGTCGAACTTTCATTTGCTTTCCGGTACGAGGCTGAGTCACCTCGCCGCCGGCACTTACGAAAATCATTTCATCATCGGGAAGCCCAGTGTCCTTGCGGCCAACTCGCTTGAACGCGGCGGCTGTACCGTAGTAATCGTCCTGAGTCCATTTTTCGAACGGATGATTATGGCACTTGGCACACTGAATTCGGATGCCGAGAAACAACTGAGCTGTCGTTTCTGTAGCGTCGATCTCGTCGCGACTGGCTTTCCAGTAGCCAGCAGCGGCGTTCTGCTGTGTGCTGCCCGTAGCTGTCAAAAGCTCTTTCGCGAATTCATTCAGTGGCACATCATTTTTAACGATATCAAACAGCCAGCGACGAAACTTATGGACTCCGGATTTCGTCAGACGCTTGCTGTTGCAGCGAAGAAGATCGGACCACTTTAAAGACCAGAACTCTGCGTAGTCATCGGTTTCCAGCAGGCGGTCAATCACCGCAGCACGTTTGGTTGAAGATTGATCGGCCAGGAAGACCTGTGACTCTTCAAGTCTGGGTAGGCGGCCTGCCAGATCCAGCGTCGCGCGGCGCAGGAAATCCGTGTCGCTGCAAAGTTCCGATGGTTGAATCTGAAGTTGCTTAAGTTTGGCGAAAACGAGCTGATCGATTTTTGTTTCCTCCGGAGAGTTTGGCCACTGGAAGTCCGGGCGTTCGGTGAGAAAAGTCAATTGAGTCGTGGAGACTTTGTCCAGATAGCGAGCCAGCACAGTGACTTCGCCGCGTCCCTGATGAGACACAACGCCGGCCGCTGAAATCGTTCCAATCCCTTCATCGGATGAATCAAAGGCTGTCAGTGCTGTGATGTCAAGGACGTTACCATCACTGAAGTAGCCATTCACAATCAACTGCTGACGTTCAGCACCGTCTCGCAGCACGCGCGGTGATGGCAGCAGTTCGATTCGAGCGAGCGTTGGTGCGCCATCTGGATCAACCTTCATGCCCTCTGCAATCCAATTGTGCAGCACCTGATGAGACGGGTCGCCATGTTGCAATCGCCGTCCACCGCCATGGGCGACTTCCATCAAGGGCTTTCGCAGCAAAAGGCTCTCGTCCGGGTTCAGCACATTTGATCGGCGATTAAAGTATTCGCCTCGAAGCGTGACCAGGTCTACCGTCGGATCATAGCCACGGAGTGACAACCGGAAGCCGCCTTTACCGGACGGCGAGCCGTGACACGCACCCATGTTGCAGCCGGATTTTGTGAGCGATGCCAAAATTTCGTTCTGAAATGAAACGGGCGACGGAGTTTCAAAAGTCGCGACTGTGACTTTTACGGTTGCTTCATGGCCGCCGCGCGTGATGTGAATCGTAGTGACGCCATTTCCTGTTGCGCGAACTTTGCCAGCTTCAATCACAGCAACCGCTGCATTATCGGATTTATACTCGGCAATATTCGTGGCGTCATGAATTGTTGCCATTTCCGCATTGGCCGTGACGATCAGTTGCTGAACTCCACGCGGGCCTCTGAGAGTGATTTCGGCGGGCAGGACTTGCAGCGATGTCGTAGGCAGCTCAGCCGCGATGACCGACAAGTCCACGTTGATCAAAAGGCTGATTGCAGTGACCATCAGGAAGCAAATTGAGCGAAACATTGAAAGGCCTTTGTATCTTAAATACAAGTTTCAGCGAGCAGTGCCGTATCGGAAACCGCCCGTGGAGGCTATAGACGCATCAGGGGACTAACATCCCCCGCTCGCCTGAAATAGCAACTACGGAGCTTTGACTTCAACGCTAATCGCCGGAACGGGAATGACAGGTTCAACTTTGTCCTTCTTGGCCTTGCCTTGAAGGAACACACTAAATGGACCAACGGCCGCATCAGCAGCCGCCGTAATTGTGACTGCAAGTTCGCCGGCGGCCATCGAACCGGCTGTAACCGTGATGCCCGGCGGGAGCTGATCAGCAGGTGTGGCCAAAGCGATCTCAATTGGCATCGTCCAATCCGCTGCTCGAATCGACCGCAAGGTCAAAGTCGCGGCTGCGCCTTGAACGACCGTCACCGCAGCTGGATCTGCTGTAAACGAAAACTGTGAAGCAGGTTGAACTGCTGTGAAAAAGTCGGTTCGCATTCTAGCGCTGCGGAATATTTCGTTGTCCTGTTTCTTCGGAGCAGGAGCAGCCAGCTGAAACTCCGCTGCGGAAATTTCAAAACCCTCCGGCGTACTGACTTTGAAACGCACCGTTCCCCAGTCTGCATCAGAACTGGTGGCTGCTGGATCAGTCGCGGTCAATACGACCGGGGCTGTACTTTGTTTTGATCCGAGCACAAACGGAGACATCTGGATCGCGGCTGGCAGGCCCGTAGCTTCCACTTTAACGGGGCCTTCGTAATGAATTCTCTTCACTGTCAATTGCATCCCCGCGCTGCCACCGCGTGGCACATTGATTCGATCAGCAGGAGCAGTGACTCGGACCGCCTTTCGGCCCTGATAGAGGTCCAGTGCGTACGTCCATGCAGGTCCGCCACGTCCTGCAATGTCGCAGACTTTCAGATAGAAGTCACCCGCTCCGGGCAATTGAGTCGCGAGTTCAGCGTCACGAGGGCCGGCATCGTCGTTTTCGACAATCTTGCCACCATCAGCGTTGAACAACTCAAGCTTCACATCGGCAGGGCTGCTGACTTCACGTGTATGAGTTGTCACCAGAAGCGGCATTGCTGCGGTCGTCGTGATCTTGAACCAGTCAGTATCTCCGGCTTGCTGCAACGTACCTGTCAACACGTGTGATTCCGCAGATGCCGGAGTTGCTTCAGCTTCAGAATTGTTCGGCTCCGCCTCTGCTTGCGTAGGTTGGTTTATCATCACAACAGTGTTCAATGCGCTGCCGTCGAAGTCCACCGTTCGAAAAGTCACCGGGACGAGTGTGCCGATCGTTGCGGGAGTGTTTGCAGGTATGGTTTGAGCCAGCACTTCGCCAGCAGGCCCGATGTTCGACACATTGTGACCGGCCTGAACAATTCGAGGAGACACTGATGATACAATCGGCAATTTTCCGAGCCGCAGATGGAAGTAAAATCTGCCACCTCCTGCGAATCGCACATCACGAACTTCGATGCGGTATTCTCCATCGACAGCGGCAGTGAATTGAAGTTGCGTATCACCTTCAGCGCCTGGTATGTCGTCACGATACGCGACTTCGTGTTCGTCCGGGCCGGTAACTCGAAGCACTGGATCCATATCCGATCCCAATCGCCGAGCGAAGACTTCCACGCTGACAGTCTGGCCTTTAACCATTGCGATGCGGAAAAACTTTGAACGAACCGCATTGAGCTGCCCGTTGAGACAGCAGGGCAGCATGAGCAACTGTCCGACTTTGCGATCTTCGCTTTCGGCAGCCACAGCGTAAGTCGGCAGATCATCCACAACGACAAAAGCTGCCTCTGAGCAACCATGATTCGTCACGAAGCGAGCTGGATAAATTCCCGGAATCGTCTCCGCAGCTATTACACCTTCCATGGTCACCGGCTGATCTTTGGTAAGGTCCTGACCTTCTTTGGGACGAAGCACGCCAGCTGAAGTCCAGATGCTCAACGCACCAGTCAGCTGTTTTCCATTCACGACGATTGAGGCTGTTTGGCCCGGCATCAGATTGCTGGCATCCAGCCGTTCAATCACCGGATCCTGAGCGTATGCGACCGAACCGGACGGCACTATGCCCGTAACGAACCCCAGACTCAAAGCCAAGGCAACG
>JAYVNW010000566.1:0-5547 GCA_043758225.1 Candidatus Kuenenia sp.
TCTGTCCAGCCGGCGATCACGCGGTTGAGCGGAAATGAGATCGACTCACCACGCTTGTAAGAACTATCGAACACGCTCTTGTTATCAAGCCAGCCATGATAGTGCACTTCTACGCTCTGCCTTGCGGTTGGCTTGGCACCGTCGCCTGCGCGCAGAATTCGGTAGTTCAGACCCGATTCTGTTGTCATAAAGATATTCGCGGCACCATCGTCGATTTTCCCGGCACCATCTGGAAGCTGAGGAAACGCCACGTTCTTAACTTCATCTGCCATCGAAATTCTTGTCCTTGCGAGTATCAATCCAACCAGAACCACAGCAGCCGTTCGTCTTCACGACTTCTTGTGCCTGATTCAAATCAAAGGGATCAACGATGTCCGATCGGTCAGTACCCAACGGGTTTCAACCTCAGACATTCCGGATCGTAACGGATGCCGAGGAGAAATCACGTCTGCGCATGCAGGGACGCATGGCGGGCGAAAATCTTCCTTGCAAGATATCGAGGATTATTTTCCTCATCCCGAGACAAAGCCTGAACATTTCCAAAACTCCGACGGGCTGGAATTGCTGTTTCCCGATGTCGAAGGCGTTCGCTCCGGAGCGAAGCGGAGCTGGAGATTCCTGATGTCCAGTGATCATCAAAGATGTTCCAGCATAAGACTCAACGCATGGAATCTTCCTCAACACACGCTGCAAAGAGTCACTTGTTGAATGAGGCATTTTCGCCACATGGATGTTGTTTCCGATAAGCAGCAGACGTTGTTAGAGAACAGCCTCCCGGTAATCGCAGATGCTGCTCGATGGGTAAGCTCAAATTAAAGGAAAAACTCACCATTTCAAATTTTTCTACGCCCGTTTTGAATTAGAGTTGAGTGACTGTCGAAATCTTCAATACGCCGTCCATTCTTTGTTGCCGGGCGTAGGGTGAAGGGATCACAGCGAGCCCTCAATATGACGCTGTGCCATGAAACCCTCGTTCACAACGAATCGCCACCGCAGACATTCATCCCGAACGGGCAGTGCGATGGTTGAGATGGCGGTTTGCTTTCCGGTATTCATGCTGATTCTGATGGGCATCATTGAATTCGGACGTGCCATGTCCGTGAATCAGATGCTCAATTCCGCATGTCGAATTGGTTGTCGCGCTGCCATCCTTGATGGCTCCAGCAACAGCAGCGTCACAAGTGTCATCAAACAGCACGTGACCAGTACGATCGGCTGCGAACAATCCATCATCACGGTTGCTATTACGGCAACGTCCAGCCGTACCGGTTCAGCACTATCAGACGTCTCGCAGGCATCGACCGGAGACATGATCAAACTGGACGTTTCCGTTCGATTCGCTGATGTAAGCTGGGCTGTCAAAGACTGGATGGGTGGCTCAAAAATTCGTGGCAAATGTTCCATGCAGCACGAGTAAGCATCGAGAACGATGCGATCCCGACACCGTCGATTCCACTCAGTACTTTCTAACCGTTCATTCATTCTCAAATGAGGACAAGTCATATGGTTACCATGCCGCTCGCATCATTTCGAAACAACAACAGCTCGTGGATCACATTTGCGATGACACTTCTGTTGCCGACGTTACTCACAGATTCTGCGTTCGGCCAGACACCGGAAAGCACGCTCGTTCGCGTCGAAGAAGACTGGGTCGCCCTGATCTCCGGGCCGGACACTTCCACATCATCACCTCAGATTATGAATTTCATTTCACCGCTGAAATCAACCGAAGGAATCTTCGGGTTGGTTCAAGTCAACCATCGCGGAGCTCCGGACTTTAGCAGCGGTGGCCTGCAAGTGCAGGGGTGGATTGGCACTTCGTTGGTGGGATATCTTGACGAAACGCACACTGCGAGCCTGAATCGATCTTCAGATAATCTCCGTTACACGGTAGCGATGGAAAAAACAGCCACAGGCATCCGATTCCAGTTGCTCAACGGCCGCTCCAGAACGTGGGGACGATTCGCCAAAACTCCGGTTTCCGTCACCGTGGCTGTCGATGAACCTTCGCTGCAGGAATACTCACCGGACTTTTCGCTTGCCAACACCAACGTCAATCTTGGCGCGCATCGCGTTGATTTGCTGTACATGACGGCAACCCGACTCACGTACAGCGACGGGAAAACGCTGACGGACACAACCGACCGAATCATTCATCGGTATCAACTCAGCGTCGGTGATGTTTTACTGACCGACTATGAAGCGAATTCAGACGACTACAACATCGACATTACAGAATAGTGCTGGAAGCAATAACAAAAATTGTTGTCTCTGCCTGTGATCGTTGATCAATGCGAGATAACCGGGACCGTGCAAATGCGTTCTGTAAATCTTATTTTTCTCCGCGTCGCCCACGATGCTATCTCCTTCAAAGCCGGGCAATCCGCGATTCTTCAGGCTGGAGTGCAAAAATGAAAAACATACGAACACTAAAAATAAACTCTGTTGTTGGTCTTCGGCAAGTCGGTAATTCCGATCGACGGGGAACCGTCATCGTATTGGCCGTCGCGATGTTGCTCATCATGTTTGGAATTGCCGCCTTTACGGTGGACTTTGGGGTTATTAACGTCACAAAAGGTCAGATCCAAAATGCAGCGGACTCTGCTGCTCATGCGGCAATGCAGGAGCTTGTTCCGGGCATTGGCCCTGGAGCAACCGTCTCAGCAAACGTTGCAAAAGTGAATGCCGGACAAACGGCGAAGACCATGGTTCAGCAGTTTCAATCCGGCGACGTGAGTGCGACGAATTTATCGGTTGATCGCGACGTGAGATTTGGACGTCGTTCATGGAACTCGGTCAGCAGCCAATGGGTTCAGGAATGGAACACGACTCCGTACAACATGGTCGAAGTCACAGTCCGTCGAACCAAAGCCGCTGATGCACCACTTGGTTCTGTCTTTGCCCGAGTCTTTGGATTCACGTCCTTTGACCTGGAAGCTCGGTCAGTTGCGTCAGTTGCACCGGTGACTGGATTTAGTTTGCCGGCCGGCTCCAGTTCGACGATTGCTTTGCTGCCGATTGCACTTGAGCTGACAACATGGAATAATCTCGTTAATCAGATTCAGACTGGAACAAACAACGGATTTCAGGATCGCTATCAATACAATTCGCTGACTGACGCGGTGTCTGCTTCGGCAGACGGCACCCCCGAAGTGAATATTTATCCCGACGCAAACAGCAACATGCCGTCGGGAAATCGAGGCACCGTAGATATCGGCTCACCGAACAACAGCACTGCGGATCTTAAGCGACAAATTGAGTATGGAATCAATGCCGCCGACCTTTCGTACTTTCCAAACGGCGAATTGAAGTTCAACAGCAATGGAGTTCTCTACCTCAATGGAGATACTGGAATCAGTGCCGGTATTGAATCGGCTCTTGCGGCCGTCATCGGCGACACGGGTGCAATGCCGATTTTCATCGACGTTTCCGGACCTGGCAATAACGCCCGATATACGATCGTCAAATTCGTCGGTGTTCGAATCATGGCGGTGAAACTCAGCGGTGGCCCTACGCAACGTTACCTGTACGTTCAGCCCGCTTCGTACTCCACGTCATTCACAACCCGCGGCGCAGTTCCGATAAATGTCGATACGATGCTGAGTCAGCCTCTGCTGATTGAGTGATTCGAATGGTCTGTTGGCTGTTGATAAACTCAATTCGAATGCTGTAATGTTGCTCGGAGATGGCCTTGGTGCTGAGACAGCAGTCGACGGCCCTCATCCGGAGCCACTCCTTTGATCGCCGCGACAATCGCCGTTTTGACTTCGCCGTTGCATTGATTCAGTAATTCGGCAGCTTGTGGTTGCTGCAAGCCACTGATTTCTGCCACGATCCTTTGAGAACGATCGCGGAGCTTTTCGTTGGTTGGACGCAAATCCACCATCAGATTTCCGTACGTCTTGCCAATGCGAATCATCGCCCCTGTCGTCAGCATGTTGAGCACAAGTTTTGTCGCAGTGCCCGCTTTCAATCTCGTTGAACCAGTGATCACTTCCGGCCCGACAATTGGTGCGATCATAAGTTCTGCATTTCGTGCAATCGCTGAGTTGTGATTGCAGGCAAATCCTATCGTGAACGCTCCCACTGTCCTGGCGTAGTCAAGAGCTCCGAGAACGTACGGAGTCCTGCCACTTGTGGCAATTCCCATCACAACATCGCGATCCGTCAACCGCAAATGCCGCAGCTCGGTCACGGCCGCCCGTGCATCATCTTCCGCTCCTTCAATGGCGCGAGTCAGTGCATCGCGACCGCCGGCAATGAGTCCGACAACCATTTCTGGCGGCGTACTGAATGTTGGTGGACATTCACTGGCGTCGAGGACTCCGAGCCGCCCTGACGTGCCGGCACCGACGTAGATCAATCGTCCACCTCGAGAAAACCTTTCGGCGATCACGTCGATCGCCCGGGCAATCGCAAGTTCCTCCCGAGCCACTGCGTTAATCACATGCTGATCTTCGGCATTCATCAAGCGTACGATTTCCAACGCCGAAAAACTGTCAATCGTTGCCGAGGCAGAATTGCGAGTTTCAGTAGCGCTGACGAGCGAGAAAGTAGGATTCACAATGTGCTTCCGGAAATAACGTTCGATTTTATGAATGTCGTTGATGCTGAAATATCGTTGGAACACTAGCCGTCACGCGCTAGGCGCGGTGTTTTTCCTTTGGTTTTCACGTTATCATCCGCTGCTAGCGGGTTGTTGATTTCTCGAACTGTCCCAACATGGCGATGCGTCAGTGGCGTGGTTATAATCGTCCTGGAATCAAATGAGAATCAGCCGCACCTCTGGAGCAGAAAATTGAGCAAATCGACCGAAGAACAGCATGGTGACGCACCATTTCTTCATCGACTGCTGGAAGCACAAGTCTCAGAATCAGGCTGGGACGATTTGTCATCGCTGGTTGTCGAAGCGTGGATTCGGCTGGCTGGCGCGTCAGCCGCTGTACTTATTAGTCCCAACGGTGCAGAAGAGTTGCAGGTGACGTGTTGTCGTGCTGCGGACGGCGATGCACCGCAGTTCAGCCATTTGGCGATTGCGCAGCCTTTTGCAATACTGCTCGATCAAGGCGACATCATCGAAGCAATTGCAGAAACGGGACTCATCGGCGGCCTGCATGTGAAAGTGCTGCCATGGCCTGATCTGGCCGCCGCTATCATTGTTCAGTTTCCCGAAGATTTAGAACCGAAACAGGATGCGTTGCATGAAACGCTGATTTCTACGTCTCGTCAGTTGTTGGCGCGAGCGAATGATCGAGCGATCCTGCTGCCACGTGCTGATTTGCTGGAAGCGATGGCAGAATTCGCAGCCGGCGCCGGGCACGAAATCAACAATCCGCTCGGCAGCATTTTGGGACAAACACAGATCCTGCTCAAGAGCGAGCAATCAACCGATCGTCGGCAGGCATTCGAAACGATTGGTGCTCAGGCATGGAGAGTGCGGGACATGATCGGCAATTCCATGCTGTTTGCACGCCCTCCACAGCCGCAGAAGCAACGCCACAATCTGGTCGAAGTCGTTCAGCAAACGCTGGAACCATTCGACAAGTC
>JAYVNW010000567.1:0-2178 GCA_043758225.1 Candidatus Kuenenia sp.
CGTCCGACGCCGATGTGAATCATTCAGTTCAGACGACGGCCCACCGACCTCCGAATTCAACTGCCCTGACACTGACAACACCGCATCGCGCCACGGTTCAACTTCAAGCCGACGACGATTCATCCGCCACAACAATCGATTTTCCGGATCGGACTCCATATTTGCTGCGTCGCTGGAAGTACTCTGCTGATAAGTCGCCGACGACATGATTTGGCGTTGAAGCTGCTTTAGCGACCAGTCGGATTCCATCAAGCTCATTGCCAGAAAGTCCAGCAACTCAGGATGACTCGGCCGATCACCAAGCTCCCCGAAATTGCTGAGCGTACGAACAATGCCCGAGCCGAAGTGTCCTGCCCAAACTCGATTCACAATCACCCGGGCTGTCAGCGGATTGTCCTGCGACGCAATCGCTTCTGCCAGCTCGCGCCGCCCACTGCCTTTTGAATCAAACACCTCCCGCGCACCGGAAGAAAAGATCGCTGGAAAACCACGTTGAGCCACATCGCCCTGTTTTTTCGGATCGCCCGCGAGATAAATCTTCAGATCCCGGCCGATGCCATCATTCAACGAATGGGCCATCGTCACCTTGATCATATCGGACGACTTCTTGAGACTCTCAAGTTCCTTCGTCATCGCCGCCAATGATATCGCTGGCTCGCCTTCGAGCAGCGAACCGATCTGATCCGTCGGTAGCCCGAGAACTCCGCGATCATCAAACAATTCCGACAACAGGGCCGCGTCTACTTGACGTTGAGTTTTCTCCTCATGTGACAACTCGTCTGTCGCCGGCCCATCTTTCACAACTATCAACTTTGCGGCCGTGTCATAGATCAGCCGAGCATTCGAAAGCACAGCATGATCGCTGCTGATCGTGTTTTTCGTTTCAGAAATCTCCGCACCCGTTGCTGCGATCGTCAGATACCGAGCGTCCACAGGAATCGGGACGTCAAACGCCCCAAAGCGACCATCGGCTGTGATCGGTTCCGGGATTTCGCCGTCGAAATAGTAGACTTTATCATTCTCCGCCACAGTGGCCGATTGGCCATCAATGTATCCTGCGATGATGGCATCGAATGTGCTTTCTTTTTGATGTGGTCTTGAAACCAGTACTGCGATATGAACGCTCGAAGCCGCCTCAAACGAATCGTCATTAATCCCGGCTCGATCCACTTGGAACGTCATCGACTGTCCCGCTGAAATCAGTCCGGCACGACGAATTTCACCCAGATCAAGTGTAATCAACGCATTTGCGTGCATACCGATTCCCTGTTCCGTGCGACCGATCGATGACGCGCATTTCTTTCCTTGAGTACGTATTCCGCCCTCCGCCGACCAGCCATCGTTTGTGATCTCTCCCTGCTGCCGCGAATCGCTGCCGATTGATTTAAAATCGAACTGAATACCGTCGGCGATCTCAGTGTCAGTGCCCCAGCCATGTACCACGCGAGTAACGCCGAGACTTCCCACCGACGCCTGTGAACGGAACGGATCACTCACAATCGCAGACGTCAGCAACGCTCCTTTTTTATCATCAAACAAATTGCCGATCGGTATTGTTCCTGGCTCCAATGTTGCTCGATCCAGCGCCGAGACGAACGCATAGTTGTCGCCAAACTGGCGCAGCAGTTCTTCACGTTGATGCCGGATCGAGACGGCGTCGGCTTGCAGTTTCTGAGCGATCGCAGTCAGTTCGGCCGTTGCTCTGGACTCGTCGGCATCAGTTGGGTTCTCTTGAGTCTTTTGAAACTCACGCCACGCGTTGAGATATGTCCGATTAGTGCCAACGGCATTGGACTTCGCATCGTCGCTCAGCCACGCGACCCAGCGTTGCAATAGTTCGTGATTAAGTTTTGCATCATCGGCGACCTTTTCGATTTGCTTCTTTTCCTTCTTGCCGCCAATATCTGATCGCACGACTTTCCAGGCGGCAAGCATGTATTGCGGAATCTGGTCAATCAGTTTCAACCGCGCCAGTGGGGCGTTGTGAGCCAGCAGTGTATTAATTTCTAATTGCTGATCCTGGACAGCTTGATCAGCTTTTCGTTTCGCATCGACGACTTTATCAGACACGGCAGGCAACTCACGATATTCCGAACTGGCAAAGATCCCTGCCAAGCCGTAGTAGTCGGCCATGGAAATCGGATCGTACTTATGATCGTGGCAGCGAGCGCACGAAAC
>JAYVNW010000568.1:0-1653 GCA_043758225.1 Candidatus Kuenenia sp.
GCGCGAACAATGTTGCAGGCGGCAAAGGCAAGAAAGGCAATGCAAAAGCCAAAGCCAGCAACGCCACTAAAAATGATGATGACGACAGCAAGACGACTGCCAATGCCACACCTGCCACTGAACCCAAAAACAGTCTGATCGAACCCAAGTGGAAGGCAGACGTTCCGATCTACGTGCGAGGCATGGTTCTCGCCGGTTACCACTTATTCATCGTCGGCCCACCGGACATCATTGACGAAGAGGCGACCTTCCAGAAACTGTCCGAAAAAGACGCCGAAGTCCAAAAACTGCTCAGCGCCCAGGACGCCGCCATCGAAGGTCAACAGGGAGCAAAGCTTCTCACAGTCAACGCCGATACCGGAGAAGTCAAGAACACGGTGGAACTCGACACACTCCCATCCTGGGACGGCCTCGCCGGAGCGAACGGCCAGTTGTTTTTGACGACGCTGGATGGAAAAGTGATGTGCTTTGGTAAGAGGTGAATGTTTGGTGATGAGCAATGTAGACCCGTCGCTCCGCCGACGGGAACGCGAAATCCCGCCGACGGAGCGGCCGGTGTACAGTAAACATGAATGCCTCATATGCGACGTCAGCCTTGCCGTTTTGCAAGCGAACTGAAAAACAATTATGTCAACTGCCTCCAATCCTCGCTACACCGCCGAACAATACCTCGCCATCGAACGCGCCGCTGAGTTTCGCAGCGAGTTCTATCGCGGCGAGATGTTCGCCATGGTTGGTGCCAGCCGCAAACACAATTTGATTGCAGGCGATGTCTTTGGAGAATTGCGTCAGCAATTCAAAGATCGCAAGTGCGAAGTCTACCAATCCGACATGCGAGTCAAAGTCAACGCCACTGGCCTTTACACTTACCCAGACGTCGTCGCGACTTGTGACGAACCGAGATTCGAAGACGACCACGTTGATACGCTGGTGAATCCCAAAGTCATCGTGGAAGTGCTGTCTCCATCGACCGAGCTATGGGATCGGGGAAAGAAGTTTGAGCACTACCGCAACATTCCGTCACTGCGAGAGTACGTGATGATCGCGCAGGACCACGTACTCGTCGAACGGTTTGCAATCAACGACGATGGCCAATGGGCCCTGAGCGACTACCGCACGCTCGACGACGTGCTAGTGCTGAATTCGATTTTCTGTCAGATCAGGCTGTCCGACGTATATGCCCGCATTGATTTTTCGGACAGCGAAGAATCTCAGAAGAGCGATTCTTAAATGTTCAATTCAGTGACTGAGCAAAGGACAGATATGGCAATCAAAAAGCGTACAACGCTGCAACCGCAGCTCGGAGGGCTGACGTCCTGCCGCTCGCCGAAGCTGCTCGGATTTGTTAGGTTTGTTGTGGCAATCATCGTCAGCGCTGCCGTGGCTAATGCCTGCAATATTCCGGTGTTTCGGTTTGCACTGGAACGATGGAAACCAGATTCCTGTGAAGTGGTCGTGTTTCATGAAGGATCGTTGTCGGCTGATGATCAGACGACGGTGGAGGATCTCGAGCGTGCTTCTCTGGCGAAAGATGGGCTCGCAAATCTGAATGTGATTCGTTGCGAACTGAAGAACAACAAGGATCGGGAATTGAGCGATCTCTGGCTGACCATCAAGAAACTGACGGCGACTGAAGTCGCGGCGAAGGAGAAG
>JAYVNW010000569.1:0-2195 GCA_043758225.1 Candidatus Kuenenia sp.
CTGGGCGGAACAAGTTGGCGGAAACCGTTGATCCAACAGCCGCAGCTGCCGCAGCTGCCGCAGATGATGTGAGGAACGAACGTCGTGACAGAGGATTACTCATGTGGGAAGATACTCCAGATATCCAGGGAACGAAATAGAGCGGGCTGAAAACCGCAGCTTGACTCTGCGGCAGAGGTGAGATTGTAGTATCGTCATCAATGGATCTCAACAAAGGCATCGTTTGGAGATAATTTATGGAATGCGGAGTCGTAGGACAGGCTTCCAGCCTGTCTTCTACTGGCAGGCTGGAAGCCTGTCCTACTTCAATTCCTGAGGAATCTCTCCGGACGTCGCAATCCTAACTGCACAGTGTCGCCGATCCGCAAATCGATCGCTTCCCCCGACAGTTGTACCGTACACGTATGATCGGTCGAATGCAGAATGATCCCACCGGCCGGGGCGTGAACGTAAACATCCGATGCATCAACCAAAGCAATGCTTCCGGCATCGATGACGCACCATTCCAGCGTCGGCCGTGAGATAACGGACGAAATCAGCAATACACCGGGCGACAGTGCCTGAACACCGGCTTCCTTGTTGATCATCATGAATGGACTTGTAATCAACAACGTCACGCGTGAATCGGTCCACGCTGCGTTATCCACAGACAATACCAACACGACGATCTCGCAGCATTCCGAAATCACTTCGCGAATGCTCCGCAGCGCGTGTTCAGCGATCGTCACTATTGTAGAACTCCCTGCGTTGGGTTGGTTCGGATTAACATCATCGCCGCAATCATTGCCGCTCGCAAAAACACCGACGACGTTAAGCCCCGGCAGACGTGCGGCGGCCGATGCCAGTCGCTCAGCATCAGGCCCCGGGCAAACCCCCGTTGACTGTTGCCCGAGATCAACTTCAATCAATACGCGAATCATGACACTTGCGGGATTCGTGCACGCCTGAACGCATTGAGACAGCAATTCCGCATGGCGAAAGTGATCAATCACCGCCGTGATTTGAGTACGTTCAGCGACCACCCGCAGCCGTTGCAGCGATTCCGCATCAATCATACGACCTGTCAGGATGATTTTCGGAAAACCCGCAGCGGCCAGATGTTCCGCAGACGCAATAGTGCGACATGAAGCGAATTCTGTTACTGGCAGAACAACATCAAACATCAGATCTGCGGGAACTAAGTCCGTCAACGCCGCCGCCCAGTGACGACTCATCGCAAGCGAACGTTCATGGAACCGTCGAACATTTTCGGCAAGTGCGGACTTAGAAAAAAGCAAATAGGGCGTGATCACGGAGAGGACTCCAGTTCCGCCTTCAACGCTGCTGCTCGAACTTTACGTTTTGGCGTGCCCCATGCGGGATGCAATGCGTCGATCACCTTGAGCATCCTTGCGGCGTCCCGGGATTTGCCTTCTCGCACTGCGATCGTCGCTAGCTGCAATGATGCTTCCAGCCATCGTTCGTCGCCAGATTTCGATCGCTTCAGCACAGAGCCCCAGAATGCTTTTTCAGAATCGAACGACGTGGCTTTGTTCGCCTTCATCTCGCTGCGCCGTTGCAGAATTTCCGTGGTTGTCTGTAGCTGCGTGTCATTAAGTTGCTTAGCAGTCAGATCCTTCAGAATCGCATCAAACTGCTGATAATTGTCGGCAACGTGAGAGGCTGCCAAAAGTAACGGCAAGTCTTCGAGCTGTTGATCGACGGATCGCGTTTTAGATGTTGCATCGCGCAGCAGATCCAATGCAAGGAAGCCCAGCTGCAGATCGCCGGGAATCGGATCATTCGCATCACTCGCCTGAAGAATAAGCATGTTGGCGAGCTGGCGACGTTTTTCAACAGACTGCGTGAGCAGCAAATCACGCGATTCCTGCATGGCATCGAAGCCAAGTAACTGCCTACACGCCGCGAGTGCCAGAATCGCATGACCATCAGCCATGGCATCAGGAATGTGCGACTGGGGATCTCTCGCACGATCAAACGCAGCAAGCTCATTGAGACGCGATGTTGCATCCGCCGCCAGTCTTTCCCAGTCGTCAACTGCCGTCCAGCTCCGCTGTAACGAAATCACCAGCTTTTGAATCTGAAGCACTGGTTGAATCCAGCCCGCTGGTGGCACGGAGGCACCAGAAACTACCGAATCCGTCGGCGGTGCGAGAACTTCGTCAACGTGTTGTTGCCATTCTGCGATGATGGCC
>JAYVNW010000570.1:0-2595 GCA_043758225.1 Candidatus Kuenenia sp.
CGGGCCTCGTTGCCATCTTCCATCTTTGCCGTGACCCAATAGGCACCGGCTTTCTGCAGCGGAGTCGTCACGGACTGCATCGCGTCAAAGTGTTCAACAGGCGGAGCCAGATCCAGTTCCCACTTCGCGACCGATTTATCAAGGTACTTTGCTTCATCGTTACGGATCAGCATCCAGCCGATATTGTCGATTTGCAGCTTCACCGCATCGAGCTGTTGCGGCTTGCTTTCGATGTACTTGCGGACGTCCGTGAGCAGTTCATCGATCCTGATTGGCCGGGCTTCAAACGTCACCTTGCCACCATTGCGATATCGAATATCAAATTTCGCGCCGCTGCCAGCGGGTTGCATCGTGGTGCTTTCGATCTGCATCCAGTTCTTGACGATCTGATCGATGCGAGCCTGCACGTTCTTCTTGTCATCACCATCACTCGCCAGCTTCAACATTTCACGAAGCAGTTCCGCAGCCTGGGGATACTGATGCCGATTCATGCGTTCGTTGATCAGCAATTCCAGGGCCTCCCGCTTCTCATTGCCACCGCGCGCGACGACGGCTTTCAGAATGACGATATGGTTGAACTCATCAGGCTGGGTGAAACGTTTCACGCCCGTTGTGAGTTTGGCGATTGTCTCCGAGTCGGCCAACTCGTGGGCGGCCCAGACAACTGAATCTTTTGGATTGTCGCCGTCAACTGCGCCAGTGCGAATTACTGGAGGTCCGCCGACGGCCGTTGAACCGACACCAAACTGCGACTGAAGGAATGTGGCCCACTCCATGTCAACTTTGCTGCGACGACTGGACGCCAGCTGCACCACCTGAGCCATCGCCCATCGCCAGCGTTCACCGTCGGATTTTGCTGCGCTCCATGATTCGGGCTTGTGATGAAAGATGGGATTACCCTCGCTATCAACGGGAGCCCCTTTGCTTGCTGCTCCCCAGCGTCCGAAACCCATTCCGCCAAATCCTCTGCCTCCACGTCCTCCGCTCTTCGAAGTGTCAAAGTCCGGCAGTGTGTCGAGATCCGTGATGTCCTGCAGTTTCCAGGCTTGGCTGTGTCTGGCGCTACTAATCTGGTCACCGATCTGCTGCCACAAGCCTGCACGTTCAGCCGCTGTAGCTTTGTCATCGTTATCCGACTGAATGATCGCCTGGAGCAGTAATTGAAGTGATCGGACTCGATCCCGATCTTCAGAGCTCGCCCACTGTCCGCCGCCACGATGTCCACCGCGTTCAAATCGTCCGCCAATCATGAATCCGCTGGATTCAATTTCTCCTGCAAACACCTGAGCCGCTCGAGCCAGCAGCCGAAAATTTGTCTTATGCGTTTCAACTGCGATTTCCAGCAATTCATCCGCTTCATGAACCAGCCCGAGATTATTTAAGCACGCGATCGCAGTTCCCAGATCGTCCGGCAGATATTTGCCTGTGTTCGCGGGATCCAACGCAAGTTCGCGATATAACTTCAGGGCATCATTGAAATTGTTTTCGTCGAACAACTTCTTCGCCTGAGCCCGTTTGTTGGTCGGAGGTTGTTCCATACTTGTCGCCACCAGTCCAAAGGAACTCAGAACTATGATCGTTGCTAGACACGCAAATGCTCTGAACATGACGAAGCCTTCCAGGAAAACTAATGCCGATCCGTTAGGCGAATTTTATCCAAAACTGATGCAATGAGCCATGAAGGCCCGTTGGTCAGACGGCACGACAATTTCAAAAGTTCCTGCAAAATTGCCGTGCGGGATCCCACTCCCGGCTTAGAATTTGAAATCTGGCCTCGAAACCTCAGTTTGTCGAATCAAAGGATCTTGTAAGAAATCTGTCAGCAACTGCTTCTGCTACAATCCTGAGAGCAACTCCTCAAGCTCCTCTCTGGAATCCCGTATGACCAAATTTGGTGTTGTCGTTGACGGTGTTGAAGAACTCACGGAACTGGATGACAGCTGGCTGCCAACGGACTACGTCGCCATTCTGACTTCACAGGACGTTCATGGAGCATCTCAGATTGCTCCGGAAGAACTCCGCGACATGTGCCTGTTTGCTCTGCAGGATCTGGATCCACCGGAAGCAGCGGCGATCCTGCTCAAGTACAAACTGGGCACAAGACTCAGCGCGGGGCAGATTAAGAACTACAGTATCGAAAGTCAGCATGAACGCCTGTGGGAACAATCGGCAGATCTGGCAATCCACAAACCGATGTTCGCAATCGCGAGCTTGTTGAACTCAGTGAATTCAATGGCATTCCCAACACCGGACGCTCTGAGAGTTTCGTTGACCGTTCAATGTGACGATAAAGTCGGATTGGCGATCTTCAACGACACAATGGATCGGGCGTTACTGGTTCGCATGTTGTCAGCCGGAATGGATGATTCGGCGATTCTGAACCGCTTGTTTGGCGAACAGATTGCCGAAGGAAAAGTCGCTGACGCAGATTCCATCATCTGGAGCGTGAGTGTGACTTCTTCTGACCCAACATTGATTTACATGAAAATCACGAGTTCCGCTTACTGGCTGAACGGCCTCCGCGAAACGGAATCGTTTGACTGGGAGTTCGTTTAAACAGTCCTGCTTCGCGACGACATCAGCAGAAGAGTAATC
>JAYVNW010000571.1:0-9487 GCA_043758225.1 Candidatus Kuenenia sp.
AACGACCCGGTCCTACCGGGCGATCCACCAGCGACAACGGTTGGCGACCTGATAGCGACTCTAAACACCGCATTTCCTGGCTCAACTGTGCAATTGGATGCGACGGGAAAGATTGTAGCAACAGACAATACGCCCGGCCCTTCCAGTTTGAGCATTATCCTGCGGGACAAGTTGGGTAACTCCGGTGCCAATGAGTTTGATTCTCACAAGTTTATCAAGCAGGACATCGGCAAGGACGGCGACAAAGTCCTGAGGACGGCTCAACTGTTTGATTCGAGCGGGGCAGCTCATCAGATCAGTCTGGAGTTTTCGAAGCAATCGGATGGTTCATGGAACATGAACGCATCGATCAGTGCCGCTGATGGCGTCATCGTTGATGGTCAAGTGAATGGATTGACATTTCTGGACGACGGTACATTTGCTCAGGCGAGCGGAACAGGTGTAGGAGATTCCAACATCGAAGTTCATTTTATGGGCCAGTCGGCATCTCAGAGTATGGATCTTTACTTTGGTGTACCTGGAACAATTTCAGGATTGGGTCAGTTAGGATCAGCTTCCGCAATCGAAGTCAGTCCGGACGGATTCTCGCCTGGTGAACTCAGCGATGTACATATCGATGCTGACGGTACTGTGTTTGGGCTGACATCCAACGGACTTCAGATCGGCATGGGACAACTTGCGGTCGCCTCGTTTCGAAACAACGACGGATTAATATCAACGGGCGGAAACTATTTTCAATCGTCCCTTGCGAGCGGAGACCCGGAAATCGGCAGCGCGCTGACCGGAAGTCGTGGGGCTTTGCGAGCTGGTCAGCTGGAAGGTTCGAACGTGGACCTGGCTTTGGAATTCACACGACTGATCGTGGCTCAACGAGGATTCTCGGCCAATGCTCGTACGATCACCGTGACTGACAGAGTCCTTGAAGAACTGACGAACATTATTCGTTAGGCCGTAACGTTTGGGAATAGCGGGTGAACGGAACTACGCTGGTCGTCACTACGCTTTGTGGCTTCGGTTGCAATTCGCGGGCGAAGAAGGAATGATTGAGATCCTACCTTCAATCAATCCCTTCACTGCGAAGGCTCGCCGATGTTGTTTGTTACTCGCCCCGCGCTCTCTGCTATTGGTCTGCTAGGCTTTCTGATTTCACAATGTTCAGCAAATGCCGACGACTGGAAAACGCTTACCGTCCCCGATGCATGGCGGAGCGTGCCGAGTGGCGAGCTGGCTCCGATCGGCGGCTATTCGTGGTATCGAGCAATCGTTAAGGTTCCTGCGGATTGGGAAGGGCAGAAACTCACGCTGTTTCTAGAAGCTCTGGATGATGCTCGGTCCGCCTACGTCGGTGGACAGCCCGTCGGATCGACCGGTACGTTTCCTCCGCAATTTCGCAGCGGACTGGGCGAACGAGGTCGATACGCCGTTGATTCTTCGTTGGTCAAGGGTGACAGTTTTCTGACCATTGCGATTCGCGTCTATCAAAATGATCCAAGGCCAAACTTCAGCGTCGCTCCGCCTGTGCTCATGAATGAAGCGGCGAAGCGGGCTTTGCGACTGGAAGGCATCTGGCAGTATCGTTCGGGTGATGATATCGCTTGGGCCAGCGCAAACGCCTCCGACTTCGGCTTCGACGTAAATTCGCCACTTGGTGACGCCGACGCTGCTGCGAAAGGCGTGTATCTGAAAATCGACGCCGTTGATGACATCGAAAAATACGTGACTCGGCGCAATGGCGATACGGAACCGCTGAGCCCTGCAGAGGCCGTTCAGCACTTCAAGACGCCAGATGATCTGTCGGTACAACTGGTCCTTGGAGATCCGGATATTGCTCAGCCGTTATTCATCTCATGGGACGAACGTGGTCGCTTGTGGGTTATGGAGTATCGACAGTACCCGGATATCGCCGGTTTGAAGATGCTCAGCCGCGACACGTTTCTGCGTTCCGTCTACGACAAAGTTCCGCCCGCCCCGCCGAATCACGATAAGGGAGCGGACCGCATCAGCATCCATGAAGATATCGATGGCGACGGCGTTTATGACAAGCACAAAATCTTCGTTGATGAATTGAATCTCGCAACATCGTTCGCGATCGGCCGTGGCGGCGTGTATGTGACAAATCCACCGTATTTGCTGTTTTATCCGGACAGGAACAACGACGATATTCCAGACGGCGATCCGGAGGTGTTGCTCGAAGGATTCGGAATAGAAGATTCGCACTCAGTCATCAACAGTCTTCGCTTTGGCCCCGATGGCTGGTTGTACGGAGCTCAGGGAAGCACAGTCACGGGCGTCGTGAAAGAGCCCGGCAGCAAAAATCCGCCGGTACGATCACTCGGCCAGCTCATTTGGCGTTATCATCCGGAACAGCATATTTATGAAATCTTCGCAGAAGGTGGAGGCAACACTTTCGGTTGTGAGATCGATACCAAGGGCAGGATCTATTCCGGCCACAACGGCGGCGATACTCGTGGATTTCATTATGTACAGGGCGGTTATTATCGCAAAGGATTTGGTAAGCACGGTCCGCTGTCGAATCCGTATTCATTTGGCTTCTTCGAAAACATCAAGCATCACACTGTCGCGCGGTTCACGCACAACTTCATCATCTACGAAGAGAATACGTTGCCGCAGCGATTTCGAGGACAGTTGTTTGGGATCGAACCTCTACAGGGACAAGTTGTGCTGAGCAACTTCAAACCTTATCAGTCGTCGTTTGAAACTGAAGACATCGAACGAGTTCTGAAGACCGACGATCCGTGGTTTCGCCCCGTTGATATTAAAGCCGGCCCGGACGGTGACATATACATTGCCGATATGTATGAACAACGCATCGACCACAGCAGCCATTACGCGGGCCGTGTCGATAAATCCAACGGCCGCATATACAAGCTCACTTACAAAGGCGAGCGGCAGGGCGTCAGCCCTCAGAGTTCTTCTTCAATGAATAGTAATCTCGCACTCGCATCAACTCCCGACCTCATCAAACTCCTCGACGATCCATCCAGGCAACATCGCCAAACCGCCATCCGCATTCTTGGTGATCGCAATGACAAATCTGCAATCCAACAACTCGAAGCAGAACTCGCAGTTGCCACCGGACAACCCGCCCTCGAGCGTCTTTGGGCACTCAACGCGAGCGGTGGGTTTAACTATGATTCTGCGATCAAATTGCTGAACCACAGTGACCCGTTTGTGCGTGCATGGACCGTGCGGCTCATTTGCGATTCCAAAAATGCATCGGCTGAAGTTGCTGCGGCCATCGCGCGGGTTGCCAGTCACGAAGGCTACATTGATGTCCGCAAGCAGATGGCCTGTTCTGCAAGACGTCTACCCCCAGAATCAGCGTTGCCAATCATTCGCGAATTGCTGAACTATGACGAAGACGCAGTCGACATTCATCAGCCGTTGCTGATATGGTGGGCTATTGAATCTCAAGCTGAAAGCACGACCATCGATGATATCCTGCGGGAATTGCTCCCCGATCCTGCAACATGGAAACTACCACTTGTTGCGGATGCGATTGCTGAACGACTTATGAAGCGATACGCGCTGGCGGGAACTCGTGGCGATTTGCTCAGCGCTGCCGCGCTGCTCAATGCTGCTCCGGACAAACAAAGCATCAGTCATTTGCTCAAAGGCTTTGAAGAAGCGTTTCAAGGCCGCAGCCTCGCCGGGATTCCTGATGAACTCGTGAATGCACTTGCAGAAAGTGGCGGTGGTTCACTCGCGTTGCGTTTTCGGCAGGCACATCCGGACGCAGTGGCCGAGGCTGTCAAAACGATCCAAGACATAACAGCGAAACCCGAAATTCGTAGTCAGCTCATCGAAATCTGTGGTCAGATTCACACAGACGATCTACTGCCCGTTCTGCAGGATATCGTGAAACAAGAGCAGAATGCTTCGGTGCTGGCGACTACGTTCACGGCTCTGCAGAACTACGATGCAGCGGACATTGCGGTTGATGTCACTGCTCGCTTTGCAATGCTTCCGGAAGATGTCCAGCTTTCAGCCGAAGCAATGCTTGTGAGTCGCACTGCCTGGTCAAAACAACTGCTGACAGCGATTAACGGCGGCACAATTCCCCCGGACAAGATCAGCAATTCGGCACTCCGGAAAATGCTGATGCACGGCGACGATTCCATCAATGCCACCATCAAGAAATATTGGGGTGAAATTGCCAGTCTGTCTCCTGCGCAGGTGCAGACGGAGATCGCTCAGTTGAAAACAGTTCTGGGCGCTGGTTCTGGCAATCCACGTACCGGCAAGAAACTGTTTATGCAGAACTGTGGTCGTTGTCACCTGCTGTTTGATGAAGGTGGGCGCATCGGACCGGATCTCACGCCGTTTGCTCGCGACAACATGGAACGCATGTTGATCAGCATCGTGAATCCCAGTCTCGAAATTCGCGAAGGCTTTGAAAACTATGTTGTGGTCACCAACGACGGTCGAGTTCTCAACGGATTCCTCGCTGACAAAGACAGTCAGATCGTAGTACTTCGCGGAGTCGACGGTCAGAACGTAATCTTAAGGAAGCACGACATTGATGAAATGAAAGTCGTCCCTCAGTCAGTTATGCCGGAAAGTGCCCTGAAACTTCTGAACGAGCAGCAGATCAGGGACCTGTTCGCGTATCTGCGTTCCTCGCAGCCAGTGAACTATTGACCCGTCGCTCCAGGCTCCGGGTTGCTGCATGTCTCAGCTGGTATGGATCACAGCAACTTATTTTGAACAAAACGACCTCGAATATGACCGCAAAGTCAATGGGTCGCGATTGCAGTAATTCGATTCGAACTGCGTGGCACATCGCTAACTCAGATCCAGCATACCTTTGCTATCGCCGTGTTTGTCGAGTTTCGCTCCCATGCGGTCAGCCATCGCAAGAAACAAATTGTTGAGTGGCGTTTCATTCGGATGCTGAACATATCGGCCAGTCTGAATTGTTCCACCGCCGTGACCAGCCAGGATAATCGGAAGGTCGTCATGTGAATGGCGATTTCCATCAGCAATTGCACTGCCGTACATAATCATGCTGTTGTGGAGAAGATTGGAGTCACTTTCTGTGGTGGACTTCAGCTTTTCCAGGAAGCCGCTGAATCGTTCAACAAGGTAGCGATCAATACGGGCGATCTTTTCCATCTTGTCTTTGTCGTTCTGGTGATGCGACAGTTCATGATGGCCGTCACGGACATCGACATCCGGGTAAGTTCGGTTGCTGCCGGCGTCCGCGAGCATCAGTGTCGCCACGCGAGTTGAATCCGTCTGGAACGCAACCAGCAGGATATCGAACATCAGCTGAATGTGCTCCTTCAGATCCGACGGAACGTCTTCCGGCAGATTCAGATCCGGGATCTCCTTTGGTATGCTGTTTGCGCGGGCGATTCGTGCTTCGATATCGCGAATACTTTCGAAGTATTCATCCAGCTTGCGTTGATCTGCACCGCTGACGGCCTGTCGCACACGTTTGGCGTCTTCGCTGACGAAATCCAGAATACTGCGCCGATTCCGCTGACGACGTTCGATATCGGCGGCCGTTTCCGGATTGCCGAACAGGCGTTCAAAAGCTGAACGTGGATTGACTTCCTTCGAAGATGGTGTCGTGGCAGACTTCCACGAAATATTTGACGAGTAAGCGCAGCTGTAACCGGAATCGCAGTTGCCCGCGTTACGACCGCGATCGATGCCGAGCTCAATCGACGGCAGGCGAGTCTGGCTGCCGATTTTTTCGGCAATAGCCTGATCGATTGACTGCCCGACTGTAATGTCTGCACCGGATGTCTTGCGTGGCTGAGCTCCGGTAAGATACGCGCTGGCGTTGCGAGCGTGATCGCCTCCGCCATCGCCATTGGCTCGAGCGTGATGCTGGGTCAATCCGCTGAAGACTATCATGTCTTCGCGGAACGGAGCGAGTGGCTCGAGAGTCGGAGACAGTTGATAGTCTTTACCTTCGCCGGTCGGCTTCCATTTGTCCATGATGGCACCATTCGCGACAAAGATGCACGCCATTCGAACGGGTGCCGTCGGTGCTGCTGTGGTTGCCGCCAATACGCTTGGCAGTTTCATCGACTCGAGCAGTGGAAGTGTTAAGCCTGTTCCAACTCCACGGAGGATGGAGCGACGATTGAGTTTGCTAAGGATAGAGCGACTCATGTTATATTCTCTGTTTACGGTAGGATTTGGGGCAGGTTGATTTGGATAGAGAGGAGGTGTCTGCAGACCCGTCCAGACTATGTTGACTTCTGGAAGGGTCCTGTGACCAGTCCTGCGTATCAAACTTTTACTTCGCGGTCTTCAATTCTCTGGTGCGACTTCTCTTCATAAAAGGATCGGATATCACTATTCCCTCAACAAGAGCAGAAAAGCGATTCCCGCGTTGTTTCATCAAGACAAGAGCCTGATCAACCGCACACTTGTCATAGTACTCAATGCCACGGCCCAAAGCATAGGTTAAAAGGCGTTCAGCGAAGGCTCGGTGGAATTGTTCCTGCCGCCCGCGGATGATGCCGATCAGCTCAATCGGGCCGGAAAATTTCTCGCCACTCGGCAATTCACCGGTGGAATCGACGTCCCGATCCCCTTCTTTGTCTCGCCAACGACCGATGGCATCAAAGTTCTCCAGTCCCATTCCAAGTGGGTCCATTGTCTTATGACACGACGCGCAACCGGGATCTTTGCGATGAATTTCCAGTCGTTCCCGCAGGCTGAGACTCGCCGTGTCCTTTGTTGCTTCTTCCAGCGGTGGCACACCAGGCGGTGGTGGCGGTGGCACTTCGCCGAGTATATTTTCCAGAATCCACTTGCCGCGTTTCACGGGACTCGTGCGACCGGGATTCGATGTTAGTGTCAGGATACTCGCCTGAGTCAACATGCCTGAACGCTTCGTGCCTTCCAGTGAGACTCGGACAAACTGATCACCGGACACTCCCGAGATGCCATAATGTTTCGCCAGCCGCTCGTTTAGAAACGTAAAGTCAGCATTCAGGAAGTCGTCAATGCTGCGATTTTCTTTTACAATTGTGCCGAACAACATCTCCGTTTCCTGACGCATTGCACTTCGCAGAGCATCATCAAAATCCGGGAACATTTCCGGGTTCGGTTGCACGTCTGTGAGGTTGCGAAGATTCAGCCACTGCGACGCGAAATTTCGACTGAGGGCATTGGCTTTGTCATCATGCAGCATGCGTTCAATTTGAGCCTGCAGAATGGCCGGGTCGAACAAGCGTTTGTTTTCCGCCAGTTTAAACAGTTCTTCGTCTGGCATACTGCTCCAGAGAAAATACGACAATCGCGACGCGACTTCGTATTCGTTAAGTTTACGTTCTGCGTCGTTTCCTTCGGGATCGGCCTCTTTCCGAAACAGAAAATCAGGCGAAACTAACGTGGCCTGAAGTGCGACATACAGACCATAGTCGTAAGTTTCTTTGAACTCCGTCACATTGCGATCGACCAGCTCTGAAAATCTCGCGACTTCTGCATCGGCCACCGGCCGACGAAACGCGCGGTACAGGATCGGACGCAGAACTTGTGATGCTGCTTCTTTCACCGTCACGCTGTCCGACGGGCGGACTGTCACGAAACGACGATGCGTTTCATGCCACGCTGCTTCTCCACCACCTTCCGGCCCGGTCACTTCAATTGTTCCGATCGCAAGGTTTCGATCTCGCCGGCGTTTGTCTTTGGCTTCTGGATCGTAGAAGTCATTTATGAACGATCCGTCAATCTTGTGGCGACCTGCAGTTAGTGTGAAATCATGTTCAAACCAATTCGGCTTGCGATGTCCCTTGACTTCGAATTCGGCGACTTTTTCGCTGTCGATTTGCAATTCCAGCTTAGCATCTGCGTCACCTGCCTGCGTCGCCATGGCTCGAATTCGAATTTTGTATTTGCCCTCAGACGGTGTGGTTACAGTCGCTGAGACCGTTCCCGTGGATCCCAGCATGCGGAACCCCTCACCATCCGGATCACCTCCGGCGGTGGATTCTGTTTTTTCAGCATTGAAGGTTTGTGTCAAGCCCCTGGAGAAATCTCGCGTGTCGATTACTGCTGCGGCAATGGTCTCCGCAGCATCCAGATATTTTTCCATGAGTAGTGGCGGAACGCTCAACACATCGCCGATGTTATCGAAACCTTCACCGACATCGTCCTGAGGAAACTCATCTGCTGGCGTCATACTGATCCCAAACAGATCGCGAATCGTGTTGTTGTATTCGGCTCGATTCAGACGATGGAGCGTTGAACGGCCAGCGTGATGGATTTGGGCGCAATCAAAATTGTAAAGCTCATCGTAAAGAATCTTGGCGACTTCTTTGCGAGAGTCTTCGGTTGGCTGAGCATCATAATCTGACGGTGGCATCGCACCAGCGTTGATCATGCGGTAAACCTTTTCCCATGTCTTGCGTTCTTTCAGCAGTTGATCAACTGTTGCAAGTCCGTTGACAATGACGCCGCCTTCCTGAGACTCCGCATTATGGCAGTCGGCACAGTGCGTCTTTAGAAATGGCAGAATTTTTTCTTCAAGCTTTTGAAGGCGAAGAGCGTTTTTTTGCACTTCAGCGTCGTTTACTGCGGACGTAGGTTTCGCATCTGCGAGTGATGCCGCATTCTGGGCCAAAGCGTTGGGCCTTGGCGTATCAGGTTTGCCTTCTTCACTCACGATCGAATTATGATTCGCACGTACGATCGTAACTTCTTCGGCCTGATTCCAAAACAAGTAGCCGCCGATTCCAATTCCACCGAGCACAAGTGTGGCTGCACAAGCGGCGAGCAGCGGTGTCATTGAACTTCTGGCGGTATATCGATCAGACTGAACAACTGCGCGACGCCCGTTCCGGCCGGGAGATGCGCTCGAGGCAGAACTCTGGACAGCACGCCCAGTCGCTGGATTTTTGGTCGTTGACGGAGCAACTTTGTCCTTCGTGGCCTGATCTGCTTTGATATTGACAGGCAAACGATTGCCAGCAGGCTCTGCGGTGCGAGATTTGGCAGGAGTGACTTTGGATTGGGGTGGTGAAGTCGCTGCCGGAGGTCTTGTTTCTTTGAGGACTGCGACTGGGTCGAGCAGTATTGGTTGTTTGCACTGTGGATTCGGGCAACAAATTTTGCGTCCGAGGAATTTTTCCTCGATGCGAAATCGAAAGTTGCATGACGCACAGCAAAACGAAGGATTCATGGCCCTTGACCAAACTTTGTTCGTTGAATTCAGCAAAACACGCTGGCACAGGCAGGAAAATAAAACCAGCGACGGATGGCGGGAAGATTCCACGCCAATGATAGCTCGCAACTCGTGAGTTTGAATCGTTAAAAGTTTGCCAAAACGCGTGGTTTCTTCAACTGAGCTGTGTTTTCCCGGGGAATGGAGGCGTGTGTTGATTTAATCACAATCGTGAGCCGCAAGGCGCTAGCCGCGGGTGTTTCCCTGTATTTTTGCACACTCACCCGCAGCTAGCGCTTTGCGGCTCACTTCGGAACCTGCGGTTCGGATTCGAATTCC
>JAYVNW010000572.1:0-2222 GCA_043758225.1 Candidatus Kuenenia sp.
GCATACGAAGGGCATTGGGCGTTTCGGTCGCTGTCGAAAGAGGCATTGGGAACTCATGCGGTGAGCGACGTCGGAGCCCGTGTGGATGAAGTTATTTTCGCTGGCCTTGTGGGGCGCGGCCTAACATTGCAGCCTGAAGCCAATCGAAATACACTCATCCGGCGACTAAGCTTTGATATCACCGGGCTGCCACCGACTGCGGCAGAGGTCGTGGAATTTTTGAATGATCAGTCAGTAGACGCTGTTGAAAAAGTCGTCGATCGGCTGCTTGCATCACCGGCGTACGGCGAAAAGATGGCCGTCGATTGGTTAGATACTGCTCGCTACGCCGACAGTTTTGGTTTTCAGGTCGATCGTCCGTGGGATATGTGGCCATGGCGTGACTGGGTGATCAAAGCTTACAACGACAACATGCCCTTCAACGATTTCATCACGTGGCAATTGGCGGGCGACTTGCTCCCTGATGCGACTGATGAACAGATTCTGGCGACGGCATTTAATCGACTTAACCAACAGGAAGCCGAGGGGGGCAGCGTCGAAGAAGAATATCGCGTCGAATACGTGTGTGATCGAGTCCAAACGTTTTCGACAACGTTTCTGGGGCTGACATTCGAATGTGCTCGCTGCCATGATCACAAGTTCGATCCGCTGACGCACAAAGAGTATTATCAATTCTTCGCGATGTTCCAGAACATCGACGAGGCCGGACTCTATTCCTACTTCACGCCGTCTCCGCCGACGCCTGCTTTGACAATGACAGATATGCCGTCGAAGGGAAAACTCGCTGAGTTACAGAGAGCCGTGGCAGACCTTGAAGCGGCTGGTGAAAAGATTCAACGCGAACGTGTTGCTGAATTTGATGCATGGTTGAATGCACGAGACCTGATCGCACCTGTAAAGTTTGGGATGCCGGAACTCGGCCGCTTTCAATTCGAATCACTCGCAGGCGGAAAGCTGGTAAATGCAATTGCCGCTGACAAACCTGCCGTATTGAAGGGCGAAAACAAACTCGTCCCCGGGCACTCCGGCAACGCGGTTGAATTCACAGGCGATGATTCAGTCGATCTGCCGTTTGGTAACTTCAAACGTGAGGAACCATTTTCCGTTTCGTTGTGGTTGAAGACTCCGGATGTGAAAGAACGGGCTGTCGTGTTTCATCGCTCACGAGCGTGGACCGACGCTGCCAGTCGCGGCTACGAGTTGTTGATTGAAGATGGCCGATTGAAGTGGTCGCTGATTCACTTCTGGCCGGGTAACGCGATTTCAATTTCCGCAAAATCCCAGTTGCCTGTCGATGAATGGGTACACGTTGTGGTGTCGTCAGATGGCAGCAGCCGAGCCGCTGGACTCACGTTACGCATTAATGGTGCGATCCTTGATGTCGACGTCCTGAAAGACAATCTCACTCGTGAAATCACCGGCGGAGGTGGCGACAACATCGCGCTGGGAGAACGATTTCGCGATCGCGGATTCAAGGGCGGGATGATCGATGATTTTCGAGTCTACTCACGGCGACTCAGTGATGTCGAAGCCCTGGCGGCGTTCGATGAAGCAACGGCGAACAGTTTTATGACATTGCCAGCCGATCAACTCAACGTGAATCAGCGTACTATGCTTTTAGATCACTTCCTGTCTGCCGTTGATGACGTTTGGGCGAAGCATCGGACAACATTGCAAACAGCTCGCGGAGCGTTGGGACAGTTCAATGACGGGCTGAAAGAAATCATGGTGATGAGAGAACTACAGCAGCCGAAAAAGGCATATGTTCTGTTTCGCGGCGAGTACACTCAGCGACGCGAAGAAGTGTTTCCAGGGACTCCGGAAATACTTTCACCATTCCCGGCCGATGCGCCCAAGAACCGGCTTGGCCTGGCAAAATGGTTGACAGATCCGCAGCATCCGCTGACTGCACGCGTGACTGTGAATCGAATCTGGCAGAGCATCTTCGGGCGAGGACTCGTGAAGACGGCTGAAGATTTCGGCAGCCAGGGAACTCGGCCGTTGTATCCGGACGTCCTTGATTCACTCGCGCTGCAACTGATTGAGTCGGGTTGGGATATGAAACAACTTGTGCGAACAATTGTGTTAACAAAGACCTACCGGCAGCACAGCATTGCCGAGGAAAAGACTATGTTGGACGATCCGGACAATGACTGGCTGGCTCGAGGTCCGCGAATTCGATTGTCGGCAGAGATGATTCGCGATAATGCATTGGCTGCCGC
>JAYVNW010000573.1:0-8612 GCA_043758225.1 Candidatus Kuenenia sp.
TGGTAATCGCGGCATCAAAGATTTCAACTCATGAGTGGCACTGGGAACCTCTGAAGGAGCCGCTACCACCGTTGTTTGCGTGGTCAACAATGCTGACAATGTCCACGTCTGTCATGTTTATTTCGCTGAGCTACGCGGGATTCAATTCGGCGATCTATGCGGCGTCTGAGGTGTCAAATCCGGATCGCACAATTCCTCGATCATTGATTCTGGGCACCATGCTGGTCACGGCATTGTATCTGTTGTTAAACATGGTGTTCGTCACGGCTGCTCCCGGAGCGGATATTCTAGGGAGCCCGAGTGTGGCATCAATTGCAGCCCGGGCACTTGGCGGTTCATCACTTGAAATGTTGATCCGAGCAGCGATCGGACTTGGAACGCTGACTTCCGTTGCGGGAATGATCATGGTCGGTCCACGTGTGATTTCACGCATGGCGGATGATGGCGTTTTCTTCGCAGCATTTCGCACAGGGCCGAATTCCATTCATCGGTCGGTGCTGCTGCAAGCCGGCCTCGCTGCCGCGTTGGTTCTGGTGAGCAACATTAAAGACCTGCTGGGATTTTTGGGATCGACGTTATCGTTGTCATCAGCCATCGCAATTTCCACGTTGCTGATTCCAGCCCGGAAATACACGATGAATAGCGCGAAGAACTGGCGGAAACTTTCCTTCCTTACGAAATCGGCAGCAGCGTTTTACGTGCTGAGTACTTTTGTTCTGATATCAATGATGCTTCGACGCGACTGGCATGACCTGATTCGCACAGCAGCGACACTGGGTTCTGGTGTGATCATCTGGTTGGCAATGCAGGCCGCCGGGGGCACGACACGATCTGCGGGAAGGCATCACCATGAATAAGCAGCCTGCATCGCCCGCCGCGCGCGCCGTCTATGTTCACGTGCCTTTTTGTCTGCATCATTGTGGTTACTGCGATTTTGCGCTCGTCGCCAATCGTGACCATTTGATTCCGCAATACTTAGCAGCACTCAAAAATGAATTGCTGGCCCATCGACTGGCAATTGGCGATGCTGTTGATGTCGATACGATCTTCATCGGAGGCGGCACACCGACGCATTTGTCACCTGAGACATTGCAGAGTTTGTTTATACTTATTTATCAGCACTTTCGCCCCACGACGATCGCAGAGATCTCTGTCGAAGCGAATCCCGATGGACTCGACTATGAACGTCTGGACGTGCTGCGATCTAACGGTGTCAATCGGTTGAGTCTGGGAGTGCAGTCATTCGAGGATGCGGTGCTGAAGACCCTGGAGAGAACTCACACTGGTAATCAGGCAATGCAGACGGTGGAGCGTTGTGGACGATGGTTTCCAAACGTGAGTCTGGATTTGATTTTCGGAGTGCCGGGACAATCAGCTGCGTCGTGGCAGCAGACGCTGGACACTGCCACGTCATTGCCAGTCAGACATATTTCAACGTATGGCCTGACGTTTGAAAAAGACACACCGTTCTTTCGTCGCGAACAACGCGGGCAACTCAAGCGAACGCAGGACGAGCTCGAACGAGCGATGTATCTTGATGCTATCGCCATGCTTTCTGAATCCGGGATGCAACATTATGAAGTTTCTAACTTTGCTCAGCCAGCTTTTGAGTGTCGACACAACATGGTCTACTGGAAGGCGGATGAATACTTCGCTTTCGGTCCAGGTGCTGCGAGTTACCTCAACGGCGTCCGACGTACGAATACTCGCAGCGTTGTGCGTTGGTTGAAGGCGTGGCAGCAGGGAGAAACAGCCGTTGAAGACAGCGAAGAATTGTCGAACGAAGAAAAAGCCCGCGAAGCCATTATGCTGGCTCTGCGGATGCGGAAAGGTCTGAATGTTGCCGAGTTCGAAAGACGCTTTGACTTGAGTTTTGCAGCACTCGCCGGCGATGCATTGCAGCAGCACATCGACAGCGGGTTCCTTGTGCGTCAATCAGATTTCGTCTCTCTGACGATTGAGGGATTGCTGATCGCGGATACCGTGATTTCAGATTTTCTGTAGGACGGGACTCCATTCCCGTCCTGATGTAAACTTGATTTTCTTGTCTACGAAAACCCTATCCTACAAGTTGTCATCCATGGACGTCGCACCGGCGAGCGTCCACCGAAGATAGGCTTCAAGAAACTGGTCGAGATCGCCATCAAGGACCGGCTGAGGATTGCCGACTTTCATGCCTGATCGAGTATCCTTCACGAACTGATCCGGATGCAGCACGTAGTTACGAACCGTCTGGCCTCCAAAGCCGATTTTTGTCTTCTCGCCGTGTCGAGCTGAAACTTCAGCTTCGCGTTTGTCGAGTTCAATCTGGTACAACTTGGCGGTCAGCATCTTGCGAGCGGTCGCGCGGTTTTTATGCTGACTGCGTTCGTTCTGGCATGCGGCGACAACGCCCGTTGGAAGGTGAGTAAGTCGCACGGCCGATTCTGTCTTATTAATGTGCTGACCACCAGCTCCGCTCGCACGGTAAGTGTCTTCCTTGATATCTCTGTCCCAGTTAATATCGATATCGATTTCATCATCGATTTCCGGGACGACATCCACAGCTGCAAACGCGGTGTGGCGACGACCGGCGGAATCGAACGGGCTGATGCGAATCAAACGATGATTGCCCATCTCGCCGCGCAGGTATCCGTATACGAATTCGCCAGTGATCAAAATAGTGGCGTTGCGGATGCCGGCTTCTTCAGCGGGCGAGATATCGATCTCTTCCACTTTGAATCCGCTGCGTTCGGCCCAGCGCGCGTACATACGCAACAGCATCTGCGCCCAGTCGGCGGAGTCGGTTCCGCCTTCGCCGGCCTGAACAGTGAGATACGCCGCACAGCTGTCAGCCGGGTTGGACATTGTCGCCTGAAGTTCGACACGATCAATTTCTGTCGTCAGGCGATCTACAGCAGTTCGAAGTTCCGCTACGGATTCGCCGGAAACGTCTTCGTCAGCGAATTCCATCAACACTTGCAGATCGTCGCCGCCGCTGACCAGCTTCTGAAGTGGGCTGACGGTCGTCTTGAGTTTTCTGAGTTCGTCCGTTTGCTGCCGCGCGCGTCCTGGATTGCTCCAGAAATCGTTGCCGGCCATTTTGTCGTTGATTTCTGCAATGCGCGCTGACTTGGCTGGCAAGTCAAAGACAGTCTCGAAGGTGAACGATACGCTTCAGCAGATCTTTACACTCAGCTCGAAATTCCGGATCCATGATTCAGGTGACTCTCTTGAGATTCTAAAAGCTATTCCGCTCATTGGGTGCGGCATTTCATCAAAGCCTCGCCTTAGATGCAATGGGCAATCGACGGAGAACGCCGATCCCACCAGAATTTCGACGCCAATCACAGTCTCAACGCAGGGAAATTGATGCGAATTCAGAATCGGACCGGGATTGATGGGACGTTTCTTTTCGAGACAACGGTCGGCTTCTATACTCCCGACGTTCAGTTACCCAAATACCGTTCTGTTTTTCGGACCCCATCGCTGTGCATAGAACTCATACCTGCGGAGAACTTCGTCGTGAACACGCTGGCCAGACCGTCACACTGTGCGGATGGGTCAACAGCTATCGTGAACAAGGCAAAGAGCTTGTCTTCGTCGATATGCGTGACCGTTATGGCAAAACGCAGGTCGTCTTCACTTCGGACGACGATACAAAAATGGACAGCGTCGCTCGCAAGCTGCGTCGCGAAGACGTCATCAAAGTCGTCGGCGAAGTTGCTTACCGAGGCGACGGATTGGTCAATCCGAAACTGATCACCGGCGATATTGAAATCCGGGTTTTTGAATTGACAGTGCTCTCAAAGAGCAAGACGCCGCCGTTCGAAATCGAAGGCGGCGAACTGCCAAACGAAGAACTGCGACTGAAATATCGCTTCGTCGATTTGCGTCGTCCGGAACTTCAGAAGAGCATCATTCTGCGACATCAGCTCGTCCAGGCCGTGCGCGAATACTTTAATGATCGCGAATTTCTGGAAATCGAAACGCCGATGCTGGGACGTAGTACTCCGGAAGGTGCTCGCGATTATCTTGTCCCAAGCCGCGTTCATCCCGGCAGCTTTTACGCGCTGCCACAGTCGCCGCAGATCTACAAACAGATCCTGATGGTCGCTGGATTTGACCGCTACTACCAGATCGCGCGCTGTTTCCGCGATGAAGATTTGCGAGCTGATCGACAGCCTGAGTTCACTCAGATCGACGTCGAAATGGCGTTTGTCGAACGTGACGATATTCTTAGCACCATCGACGGCTTGATCGCGCACGTGATGAAGAAAGTTCGTGGAGTCGATGTTCAGATTCCATTGCCACGTTATACATATCGCGACATGATGGAAAAATACGGCAGCGACAAACCGGACCTGCGATTCGGCCTGGAGATCGTTGACATTGGCCCGGTCGCAGCCGTGTGCGACTTTGGTGTCTTCAAGGGCGTCATGAGTTCCGGCGGCCGAGTTCGCGGCATCAATGCGAAAGGTGCAGCAGAAAAATATAGCCGGCGATTGCTGGACGTTGATCTGAAAAACTTTGTCGGTGACTTCGGTGCCAAGGGTCTGGCGTACATGAAGGTGGTCGGTGAAAAACTGGAATCGACGATCGTCAAATTCTTTACGGAAGAGCAACAACAACAGATGCTGACGATGATGGACGGCAAAGACGGCGATTTGCTGTTGTTTGTGGCCGATTCTCCGAAGGTCACAAATTCCGCGCTGGCCGCGTTGCGAAATCGCCTTGGCAAAGAGCTGAATTTGTACGATCCAAATCAGTTCCAGTGCCAGTGGGTCCTCGAATTTCCTCTCGTCACATGGAACGCGGATGAAAATCGATACGACGCCGAACATCATCCATTCTGCCAACCAAATCCGGCAGATGCTGAATACCTGAAAACCGATCCGAGCAAAGTCCGCGCGGACAGTTATGACCTTGTCGTCAACGGTTACGAAGCAGCGAGCGGCAGCGTGCGTATTCACGATCCTGAAGTTCAGCAGATGGTGTTTGACCTGTTAAATATTAAACCGGAAGAAGCGGAACAGCGATTCGGATTTTTGCTGGAAGCACTTCGCTACGGAGCCCCTCCACATGCCGGTATTGCCCTTGGTTTGGATCGATGGGTGATGCTGCTGGCGGGTGACGACAACATTCGCGATGTCATTGCGTTTCCGAAGACACAAAAAGCTGCGGATATGCTCACTGGCGCACCGGCTCCGGTAGATAGCCGACAGCTGCGTGACCTAAGCATCGAAGTTGCGAAGCTGCCTGAGAAATAACGTCCGTCAGCCTTCACTTCGTTCGATTGCGGCTTTCAAATCAGAAAGCGTGATTGGCTGCGCAATGAATTCGAAATGCGAGCACTCTGCTGGGGCTTCGTCGGCTTGTGTTATTGGTGGCCCGCCGGAGATCAGCATCACCGGAATCGACATGTTCCATTCCCGCAGAACGCCCATCAATTCCAAGCCGCTTGACCCCAGCAAAACGTTGTCGGGAATTATGCAGTCGAACGTTTATATGAATCCGTCAGATGCTGAATAGCGGCGGCTGTATCACTGAGGGCAATCGAAGAATGATTTATCGCACGGAGCATGCCCTTGCAGACCTGCAGAACCATGGCATCGTCATCAACAACCAGGATTCTCACGTTGGAACTTCCTGCTGAACCAGCAACACAGTCGCAACTTCAGGGTTTCGGCCTGGTCTCCGTCGATGGTTGCTTCGGCCGTGTTGGCAGCAATGACTTAAAGCTTCCCGACTTAAACGGCAGATTGCCAGACTGAATTGGCAAAATGCCAGGTTGCAGTGGCAAATTAACAGGGATGGTTGGAATCTTCTTTTGCAACGAAGGAGGAAGTTGGCCGCTCAGGACGGCATCGACTTTCTCCATCACTCCATCGATCTTTGCACGATCCTTGTCTTTGATCAGACTGGAACTTGAGACCTGCTTTACAAGACTACGGGCATCCATGTTGCCGGATCGCAGACTTGCGACCAGCGTGTGTACCTCGGATGCCTTTGAGATCAAATCCGCGTTGTCGTCCAACAATCGAGTGTATTCAGCGGCGAATCGATTCTTGAGTGTTTGAATATGTTCATCCGCGTAGTCAGTGACCTCGTCCATCAATTTTTCTTTTGCTGCTTCAAGCTGATGTGTGAAAGCAATCTTCACACCTGATGCCACTTGCTCACCGACATCCGAGTGGAGTTCAATGTTCGGTTGTCGCAGCGTGCCGGAAATCTGTACGGTCGCATTGAGTGTCTGCAGGTTGCTGAACGCATCGTTTACCGCTGCGACAATCTCGGGACGGACATCGTCGTTCGCAGTAAATGACAGTTGATCCAGGCGGGAATCGATTGCAAGGTGTCCTTCAATGCGGTTTTCAACAATCACGAGGCGGCTTTGCCATGTCACATCATTCAAGACTGCCTGTAAACAGGCTTTCTCAGGCTTCCCGGCTCGCAAAGGAATGGCATTCGTATCACGAAAATCGGCGAACATTTCCGACACCGGAATTTCCTGTGTGGCGTCATAAATGACCTTCAGCTGCAAAGGACGCGAACCGTCGGCAGAAACAGACATCACACAAGGACGCCCCAGCAACATCGGATCTTCTGTGACATCAGTCAACAGAGCCTTAAACGGAATCGTCTCGCTGTTGATCGACATGGTTCCCGTCAACCGCAGATTTTTTAATAGAAAATCAGGCAAGGGATTCGCCGCCCGGAATTCGAAGTCGCGCCCCGGTCGGCGCGGTGGCTGGAGCTGATCGTGCAGCCCGTGCTGATACTCACGAATCGTTTCCACCCAACTCAAGATCTCCTGCAGTCGCAGGTACATCGTCTCACCAAGCAGTGCCTGAGAAATTCGAACAGGGTCTGGCTTCAGCAGAGCAAGCGTATGTTTGACTCTTTCCTGATCCCGCATCCGGGCGTCGTTGAGTGACTTAAAATCCTCACGCACTTCCGGTACGATACCTTTTAAATCATCCCGAAATGCCTGTGCATCGAGTACAAGCAATTCGGCTTCCTGAGCGACCATAAGATACTGCTCAATTTGCTTTAACGTGTCGCCTTTTTTTGCGTTCGCAAAATCCTGCTTAAGAGCCTTCGCACGAGGTTCGAGGGCTTTTGCTCGCTCAACCAATTCTTCAAAATGCAGGTCCCACTTTTGGTAGATGCCAGTGCCGATGGTGTAAGTTTCAAAGCTGTTTGGATCAAGCTGCGACTTGATTTGAGCTTCCATGTTCGACAACCATTCGTCGCCAAGGTCTGTCAGCTTTTCTGTAATCCACAAGGGTTCGGAATCAACACGCTTTGGTTCTTCGGTGATTTCCAACTGGCCATCATCACTGCGTATTGTATCAAACCGCAGTCCGTCGATGTGCGCGTCTTCGATCACGAATCGCCGACGTGACAATGAATGCAGTTCGAATTTGACGTGCATTTCATCAAACTCAACCATGTTCTTGCCATGTCGACTGGCGCTGGCCAATGCCATATTTCGAATCGACAACGATGGCGGAAAATACGTCGTCTGTAATTCTGTAACGTCGACTTTCGCGCCTGTCACGGTCTGAAGTGACTGCACGGTCGAATAGCGAAGCAACGGATCAACGCCGTACGCCAGAAAGCCCCACAGCAGACCGACAATGATCAATCGAGGTATAACATATGTCCATCGCATGAAGCGTCTCGCATGTTCAAATGTCAAATGGTGCATGTCGCTTGACGGGAACGAGCATCAGGCATCAATCGAGCCGAAGCGATCGGCCCATTCCGCGCCCAGCAGAATCTTTGTCATGCGCCAGTCCTTGATATGACGCGCCAGCGATTCAGAATACTTTTGAAACACAGGGCGACTGACGCGATGTACCGGCCAGATCAGCAACAGACCGCAAATGAAACTGCCCATCACAATCGAATTATTTAAGTCAGTCCACGGCATCATGGGTGTGTCGTAGACAGCCTCCCAGAACCCACGCAATGATGGCTGCCCCAGCACGCAGGCACCGACTTGATCAAATGTTGAATCAAGCCATGGTGACGCGAGAGTCAAAGCCACTGCCGCGCATGCCGTGATTGCAAGGTTGACGCGCGTGGCTGCTACCAGAAAACCCAGCACGATGGCCAACAGATTTCCCTTGGGAACCAGTCCGAGCAATACGCCGAGTGCGAGACCGTACGACATTTGTGTCGGAGTTGATTCGATCACCAGGGCTTTGAACAACAGTCTTAATGGGCGCAATATGAGAAACATAGATCCTCCACGATCTTGATCGCCGGGGCTTGAAATCGGCAGCTCCGACACAAAACCTATGGACTGTGCCGCTCAAGCAGCAGACGGTCAATATGGGACCGGCAGTTGGCTGAGGCTGTGGGGCGAATAGCAACGATCGCCCAAGTGCCAATACGCACTAAATGCGTGCTGCACTAACCTTCGGCAGTATTTTGCCGAGGCGATTCCTTTAATGCGATGACCTGCGATCGCATCCGTTCAAACACTCAGCCTCAGTTTGGTTCATTGCAATTTTAATTCATTGCAGTACTTCACGGGAGTTTGTTTCAGGACGATACGCCAAATTGAGGCACAGCGACTCAACAAACAAAGGGCACGACAACGTCGCTCACTGCCTTGCAGG
>JAYVNW010000574.1:0-12152 GCA_043758225.1 Candidatus Kuenenia sp.
CCCTAGGCTAGCGCCTGCGGCTCACACAAGGATCAGGAACTTCCCAACAATCAGGCTGCACGACGGTCCTGACGCTGCGGCGGGCTTTCAGGCTTCTCAAGCGGCAGAGTTCGGTTTCGAGAAGCATCAATTTGTTTCTGCTGACGCCCGGCAGGCCCGAGATGAAAGCTGAGTGCCGAGATCATTCCGCACACTGCCAAAGCTGCAAAACAACCAAGTATTGCTGTTTGATCGTCTGAAAACATGCCAAATATATCCAATTGAGATTTGCTACTGGAAACGAATTGCTGACTCAACAGAGTGCAGTTGCTGATATTCGAATTCGACTCCAGAACCACAGTCAGAAGGCGAGCTGCTAAACTGCAAACCGGCAATTCCTGCATATCTCTCTTTTCGACCTTAGACCACGCATGGCTTCATTCCGCGTTCCTGCGGTCGGCATTCTTCTCAGAGCCAACGGGCGGCCTCAGCAGATTTTCTGCCTCGGAAGCATAGGTAAACCAGTGAAAGGTTTCGGCCAGCGTAAGACTTGCTGATCGAAAGCATCGCCATGATTGGGTTCAACTGAAACTATTGTCGCTGCCGTGACGATGACAACGATTGTCGGATGCCTCCTTGATCTGAAACATTCAACCACACATGTCACCTTTTAGCCATTGCACGGTGGATGCATGAAAATCACAGCCTGCAATCCGCCCCTTGATGGGACGAATTATCTGGCGACAAAGTCTCTTGTCGCGATTTTTGTTCTGATTTCCGCTGCTGGCTGCGCTGATCAAAAGCAACAGGCTGAAGAACTCGTCCGCACTGCGATTCAGCACCATGAGGCGGATCGTCCCATGGAAGCTCTGCAGCAGCTTCATCGAGCCATTGCGCTCAATCCGAGTTTGGCAGAAGCATTCTATCTGCGAGGCACTTGCTACGGAGAAATACATAAGCAGGAGAACGCCATCGAAGATCTTGCCACTGCGACTCGTCTGAAGCCTGATTGGGATGAAGCCTGGTGCGCGCTGGGAATCGCGCAGGTCGCTTCCGGCGACACAGAACACGGGATCTTGTCACTCAGCAAAGCTCTTGAATTGACACCTCAGATGCGGACAGCGCTGGAAGCACGTATTCAGGGATTTCGTGACCTGCAACGAGCGGATGAAGAACTGCAGGACCTTGAAAAACTATTGCAAATTGATGCAGCCAACAACGGGGCGTTGATTCGTCGTGCCGCGCTGCTTGCAAAATCAAACCCTGCGCGAGCGATCGAAGATCTCAGTAATATGATCAGCCGCGACCGCGAAAATGCGACCGCCTGGATGAATCGGGGTTTGTGCTACAACCAGATCGGCGACACCGATCGCGCGCTGGCGGATCTGAACATGGCCTGTCGATTCGGTAGTGAAGGCTATTCTCCATGGCTGGAACGTGGCTGCATCCTCCGCAAGCTGAATCGTACGGACGATGCGGTGAGTGATCTGTCAAAAGCAGCGGAACTGGCACCCCATGAATTCGCAGTTCGTTTGGAACTCGGGCGTGCGTATCTGGACAAATCAAGTCTGGATGCCGCTGCATCCAATTTTCTTGAGGCAGAGCGACTTTCACCGAGCAGTCGCGAGTTACAACTGGCTCTGGCTCATTTGGAAATCCAGCGCGGCCAAAATGACACTGCGATAGAGCGATTGAAAAACGTTCTTGTCGATGAATCGTCGCTTTCGGCACCGCTGATTGCCGCCGTTCGAGTGACGTTGGCCGAACAGCTTCAAACTGCTGGAGAAAATGCTGAAGCGCTGCGACACGTTCAGCAGGTGCTTGCGACTGAGCCCGCCAATACTTCGGCTCTTCGAATTCGCGCCGACTTGCTGGCGAATTCCAATCGACGTGAGGAAGCGATTCAGGACTACACACTTTTGATTTCGGCGAACTCTTCAACCAATTCTGCCGCAATCTCGCAGACAGTGCTGAAGCGAGGCCGCCTGCATCTTGAAGGACGTGAGTGGTATGCCGCCACGGCCGATTTTACACAATATCTTTTGGATCATCCCGATGATGTCGAAACGCTTAGTCTGCGGGCGCGTTCGCGGTTGGGGGAACTTGATCCGGAAAATGCCATCGCCGACCTGACACTGGCACTGCTCAAGAAGCCCGACGCGGCGGAATTGTATCTGCTTCGTGCTGAAGCGTTTGAATTGTTCAATGCTCCTGCGGCCGCTCTGGCTGACATGCAGAAGGTCGCAATCCTGCAGCCGGAAAATGGCGAGCTATTGTTTGGCGTCGCCGAACGATTGTTTCGGGATCGCCAGTTTGCCAAAGCCGCCAGGACGCTGGACACACTTGCCGAATCTCACGCTGGCCAGTTTTCGCTTTCTCAAAGACTGCTTCGATGTCAAGCACGTCTGGCAGATGGAAACGTTGCCGGGGCCTCTGAAGATATCAGAATCGTGTCGGCAGATACATCGGTATCGCTCGATTCTGATAAGGCTGCGGAGCTGCTTCTGTTACAGGCTATGATTGCCCTGCGCCGCCATGACGATGCCGAAGCTTTGAGATTGATTCCGCAGATCTCGGAAGATGCACTGAATTCAGAATTACAAATGTTCTATGGTCAGGCCCTGGCACGGGAAAATAAATGGGGCGAATCGATCCGGGTGTTCTCAAAGTTGTTACAAGCTGATTCAGCAAACGCTTCTGCGCTGGTGTCGCGAGCTTCAGCTTATCTGGCATCCGAAGACGTGCAGGCCGCATTGAACGACGCGAATCGGCTACTGCAAACAACACCTGACGATCCTCGAGCACTGATCGTCAAGGGGACATGTCTTTTCAGAAACGACAACTTCCGGGAAGCACTGGAAGTTCTCGATCACCCTGTTTTACTCAGCTGCGATTCACTTGATGCTCGGTGGATGCGAATTCAGTGTTGCAGCAGTCTTAAGTTGACGTTCCGGGAAATGGAGGAACTCAATGCGTTGCTGGGCGTTGAACCGACGCACGAGGTCGCTCGGCTACTACGTGCGCAACTGCTGGAACAACTGGGGCATTTTGATGATGCGATCGCCGATCTTACGGCGGCATTGCAACGCAATCCCAAAAATCTTTCGGGATTGACCAGTCGTGCATTGTTGAATCAGCGATGCGGCAACGCAACCGCTGCGGTGAAAGATTTCACTGCGGCCATTGCACTGTCACCGGATGATGCGAGCCTTTACTGTCGGCGTGGGATTGCAAGGCATCAGAGCGGCGCGGACGACGACGCTCGGCAGGACCTTTACAAGGCGACAACTCTTGATTCCAAGTTGGCCGATGCATGGTATGTCATCGGCAATATCGAAGCGGGACGAGGTCATTCTGATGTTGCCATCGCTGCGTATGCCAAAGCGGTTGAGATACAGCCAGAGCACGCATCTGCATGGTATAACCGTGGAAATCTGCTGTTCAGCCAATCGAAAATGCAGCAATCGATCGATTGCTGGACAATCGCCATCACGCTGCAGCCGGAAATGTTTCGAGCCTACAACAATCGTGCTGCGGCCTATGATCGGGTGGGACGTCAGGTGGAAGCGGTTGCAGATTACGAAAAGACGCTGCAGTTGAATTCCGGATTCGTGCGAGCATGGGACAATCTGGCATGGTTGCTGGCAACCAGCGACAAGAAAGGGATTCGCAACCCTGAACGTGCTATCACGCTGGCCGCGAAAGCCTGTGAACTTTCTGAATTTAAAGACTGGACATGTCTGAATACGCTGGCGACGTGCAGTTCAGAGAATCAGGATTTTAATTCTGCCGTGAAATGGGCGAAAGCCGCGCGGGCAATTGCGCCGGCGGCGGAACATTCGCAGCTTGATCAAATCGTTTCCACCTTTGAGGCTCAGGCACAATCGAAACGAATTGCCAGGAAACCTGGTGGAACTGTTCGCTGAAGGAACTTTGCTGGCTGATTCTTGAGAGTTGAATTGTCCCGCATTTTTAGTCAAAGACCGCATCCGGCTCGCCGAGATGTCGACTTAGTCCTTTCTTTTCGACCAGTCAGCCCTGCGCTGCCGCATCAGGTTCCGTCGCATTGGATGAGTCATCAGATGTTTTTTCTGACACTCCATCTTCGGATTCGTCGTCTTCGTCCGTCATAGGCTGTTTTACGAGAATCCAGATCATCATTGATGAGAGTTCCCAGCAGTCGTGAATTTGCCATGATGGCATTTGCGGAGCATCGGTGTGGTCTGGTGTTCGCAGAATGAGAATTGCGTCGGGTGTCGAAATTGTGTTGCGAGCCAGGCGTTTCAGGCTCGCGGCCAGCGGCTTTCCCGGATCGATCTCGTTTGCATTCTTATATGGCGGATCAAAAAAGATCAAGGTGTAAGGCATCATGTCTTCGCCGCCGTGAGGCTTGAACGAAGTACGGCGAACGTCGGTACGCCAGCAGATTGTGCGTGCTTCCGGGGCGATCGTTGTGACATTTGTCACAAGCAATTTGTGAATGTCTGCGTCTGCTTCAAAGAACACACACGAGTGAGCACCGCGACTTAATGATTCTATTCCCATGGATCCAACGCCGGAAAAAACGTCGGCAACGCGAGCGTTTGGTATGTAGGCTTGCAGACGGTCGAACACAATTTGGCGCACACGATCGGTGTATGGACGTGTCGAGTCGTCTGCTGGCGTTTTCAATATGCGTCGTCGGTATTGTCCGGAGATGACTCGAAGTGCCATTAGGGATTCAATTGCGAATTAGGTTAGAGAGTGAAAGCAAAATCTCTATTGAGATATCAGCAGGTGGCCAAAGGTGGCTTGGTCGGGAAACAATATCACGATCGACCGGATCGGAATTTCAGCGGTCAAGATGGAGTGCGAATGATACCAAATCGTCTGGCTCAGAATTGGCCAAACGGTCGTCAATTCCCGACTCCGCCGGTTTCAGGATACGGCAAATTACGGGGTTTTTATCGTTCGTTGCGAAGGTTTGAGGCCATTTTTTCTGCCGAAACCGGCAACCAAGGCCCTGAAACACTGAAAACTAAAGGAAATAAAGGAAATTCGACTTTGGTCGTGTTGACACTCCTTGCGATCAGAACTCTACTTCGGCCTGCAAAAAACACGGGGATTTCGAACTTCGGGGCATCCCCGATTGCTCTTAAGTCCATTCCACCCATTTTTTCAGGCGAAGGAGATTTAATCAGATGGCAAAAAAAGCTGAAAAGCCGTTGTCCAAGACCGACATTCTGAACGCATTGGCAGAAGCAACCGGCCACACCCGCAAGGAAGTTGGCGGCGTGATTGACGCTCTGGAAGCATTGATCGCTTCAAACATCAGCAAGGGACCTGGCGTCTTTAATCTGCCTGGCTTATTGAAGATTTATGTTCATGAGCGTCCAGCAACCAAGGAACGCATGGGCCGAAATCCAGCAACTGGCGAAGAAATCAAGATTGCAGCACGAGCAGCCAAAAAGGTTGTGAAAGTTCGCGCCCTGAAAAAGCTGAAAGATCTGATCTAAGCACGGGCTTGTAGATGTCAGATGTATTTCCGGAAAGGGTGGCACAAAAATGTCACCCTTTCCTGTTCTACTGGCAGCAATTGACTTGACAGGAGGGATCGGTTTTGGCAGCAATTGCCGGTTCACTTCTTGACGGCAATAGAATCCGCTCTATCATGTGCTAACAAGTACTCCGCGCCTGTCAACTAACCTGTTTAAGGAGGTTCTGTAAGTCGATTCGGCGGTGCGGGAAGGGAGAGTCTATATGTTGGTATTGTCAAGGAAGAGAAACGAAAGCGTCGTCATTAATGACAACATCGTAGTCACCATCGTGGATGTCCGGGGCGACAAGGTTCGCATTGGAATTGAAGCCCCTCGGGATGTTTCAGTTCACCGTCAGGAAGTCTTGGAAGCAATTCTCAGCGAAAAACTGAAGTTCTCGGAAAATCCTTCCGAAGAATCCACGGGCTCAGTTGCCATCTGAGTTTGAATGTTCGCGTCGCATCGCTTAACCTGTGCCGCGTCCGGGTCAATTCTGAAACTACGGCCCCATCGTCTAGTTAGGTCTAGGACATCGGATTTTCATTCCGGTAACAGGGGTTCAAATCCCCTTGGGGTCATACCTCGGTTCACTTGAACCGAGGTTTTTTTATGCCCGGAACATTGTTGCGCCAAATTTCAGGACGCTTGTTCGCCACTTGCTAATCGGACAGGTTTATTCCACAATCCCGCAGAATCGCCTGCGTGATTTTTGAGTCCTCAAATACACCGAAGGAGCCGTTTCGTCGTTCCTTATCAAATATCGACGCGCGGTGGAGTGGCCTGGTTTGGTCTCGCAGTCTTTTCAGAATCAATACCTGTCAGACCCGGACGTTCAGCTCATGCTGAAGGTTTCAGCGGGTGATGAGGATGCGTTTGAGCAATTGGTGCAGCGTTTTCAGGATCGCTTGGTTGGCTTTTTCTTTCACCTGATTCATGACCGTACCGCGTGCGAAGATCTTGCTCAGGAAGCATTTCTACGCGTCTATAAATCGCGGGAGCGTTACGAACCAACCGCTCGTTTTTCGACATGGTTGTTCCGCATCGCCCACAATCTGGCTAGTAATCAGAAGCGTGGAGCAGCGAGGCGGCGGGAAATCCCACTTGGGAATCGGTCTGTCGATGACGATTTTCGTCCTCAGGAGCAAATCCTGGCAGATAAGTCGGCTCTTATGCCCACGAGACAGCTTGATTCCCGTGAGATGCAGGAGGTCGTGCGAAGTGCAGTTGAGGAACTCACCGAAGGCCAGCGAACGGCAGTGATTCTGCACAAGTTTGAAGAAATGAGTTACGAAGAAATCGGCGAAATCATGGGGCTCGGTACAGTAGCGGTTAAGTCGCTGCTGTCACGGGCTCGAGGCAAACTTAAGGAAGCACTCGAAAAGTTCTTGTGACGGCCGGGTTCGTACGACGGTAAATTGTAATCAAGTTTTATTCATGGCTGACAATTGACTTAAGTCCTTCAGATGGCGGAACAAAATCACGATCGTGGGCACGACGAGATTGAGGGGAACGATGACCCTCAAATCACGGAGCTCGTTGCGTACTTGGATGGCGAATTGCCCGAGCAGGATGTAGATCGCGTTGAGCGGATGTTGCAAGCCAACGCGCCACTTCGGCGGGATGCAGAGTGTCTGGATCGGACCTGGCAACTTTTGGATTCTCTTGAATCGGCAACCGCGAGCGGTGAATTCACGCGGAAAACTTTGTCATCAATTTCTGCGATAGCAGAGAGCGGCGAGTCTGATGTTCAAAATACCGGCCGCGGGTCGTTCAAAAAGCTGTTGCCGGGGACCGTACTTGCGAAGGGGCTGATTTGGTGCCTTGCAGGATTTCTGGCCTGTTCTACTGGGCTGATGTTATCTCGAAAAGCACGCCGCGAACGTACCGATCCGCCAGACTTCGCCCAAATTCTCAATGACCTTGATCTGTACCTGAGATACCCAAAACTTTGGCGTATTCCGGATGTGGAGTTTCTGAAAGATGTTTCGAGTTCCTCTGAGCCTTCCGAGAATGGAGACCATCCATGAGTCTCTTCCAGTTCGCGAAAAACATAACGATCCCCGCAGTCGGACTCGCCATTGGTTGCGCTGGGGCGATTGCGTTCGTTGGAGCCAGCAGTGAAGAACACTCTCTTCTAAAGAGTCGGAATCATGAATTCAGCGATTTGAATACAGACCAGCAAAAAATGGTGATGGCGAGCTATGCCGAATTTGCCCTGCAGACGAAAGACCGGAAGAGCGAGATCAACGCCCTGAATCAAGCCGTTCAGGCTGACCCGGAACTAAAACAAGCGTTGGAAAGATATTCTGACTGGTGGTCGTCGCTGTCGCGGTCTGAGTGGGACAGCTTTCCCGGCATGACCCGCGAACAGCAGATTGCATTTGCAAAGGCCCGCATCAGAAAACGAGCTGACTCTTCTGCGGTCGTTGTTGTGGAATTCACGGGTTGGGGACAAACGTCGCTTCAGCCATTGCATCTGACACTTGACGAATGCGAACGAATCATCACCCTCTCGCTGCGTGATATTCAAATTCCTGAGGCTGTGTCTGCAGAAGTTAATCAACTCCGTTCGCCCGAACATCGTTCGCTGGCTTATTCGCTTTGGCTGTTCGATCAGTTTCAGCACTCTGCGGATCGTGAGGCGTTGGTTTTACAAAGCGAGAAGATTCTGAAGTCCGTGCTTGCCAATGTCAGCGATGATGCGTGGCGGATTCAGTTTGAAAAGATCATAGACGAAAATTCCAATCGTAGATTCTTTAAGTTCTGGGTGTTTCAGAATCTGCTTGTCATTCTGAAGCAGTCTACGATGGTCCTGGGCAATAGGCTGACGAAAGAGTTTCCGGTGTCGGAAGAAGAAATTGTCGCTGCGTTTGTCAATCTGGAGGATAAGGACCGGCAGCATTCACTGATGACCATGCCCTCAGATGAAGCGCGAACACGACTGGAGTTCCTGGCTCAGTTAAACCGAGCGCAAACGCCGGAACAGAAACTACTTGTCAAGTTTATTGCATTCTCTCGTGATCGGCAGCGGGTGATCGGAGAAATCACGTTTCAGCTTGGCGATCGTCAGCGGCGAAACAACGAAATCGTCCCGCCAAAGTCGCTGCGGGATCAGGACAAAAAGTAGTGGACTATCGGAACACGAATCAACAGGCCTGGGATCGACTGGCTGATAGTGGCAGTCTGTTCGCTCGTGTGGCAACTGATGAAGAGTGTCGCAAACCTATGCAGGCGCTGGATGGACGCGGCTGGCTGCCCGAAAGCGTCGCTGGTCTCAATGTGCTGTGTCTGGCGTCTGGCGGAGGTTGGCAGTCGATTTTATATGCGGCGGCCGGGGCGAATGTTACCGTTGTGGATCTCAGTGAATCGATGCTGCGTCTGGATGCGCAGGAAGCGAAACGCCGGCGATTTCAGGTTCAGACGGTTCATGCTTCGATGGATGACTTGAGCATGCTGGCGGATGGGTCTTTTGACATCGTTCATCAGCCAGTGAGTACCTGCTACGTACCGAATCTTAAACCGGTGTATGCTGGTGTCGCGCGAGTGCTTCGCAGGCATGGCTTGTACATCAGTCAGCATAAGCAGCCTGTCAGCCTTCAGATCAGTCATCGCAATGATCGTCACCAATTTGTGATCGGTGTGGAGTATTATCACGAAGGCCCGTTGCCGCAGCAGCAGGATACGTCTTACCGCGAATCCGGGGCGACGGAGTATCTGCATCGGATGGATCAGATCGTTGGCGATCTGTGCCTGGCAGGCTTCGTGATCGAAGACCTGCGCGAACCGAGGCGAGCAGACTATAAGGCAGACGTTTCACATTTCGGCTACCGAGGTCGTTTTGTTCCGCCTTATGTGCGAATGAAGGCCCGACGCATGGAATGTGTTGCAGCGCCTGCAGACTCTGAAGCTTCCGCATCACCACGAATCTGGACGCCAGGCAGCCCATTGTTGAAGTAGGGTGTGTCAGGCGGGCTGCGGACAAATGAATACGGAAATACTAGAAATTGATCGACCCACAAGAGCGATTCAAAGCGAAGCCTCCGTGCTCCACAAGTCGGCGGCAAGCTCTTCACATGACCCACGTTCAAAAGAATGCCTATATGAAAGCTGCGAAGTCAAAAAATGAGCTGTCACCAGAGCAACGTGAAGAATTACTCAGCGAGTTGGAAGCCCGCTTTGAGACAAACATGATCCGCCACAAGGGTCTTGCATGGGCGAAAGTCCGAGCAAGACTCGAAGCCAATCCTGCGAAGCTCTGGTCGCTGCACGAAATGCAACGAACGGGCGGCGAGCCTGACGTGGTGGGTTCCGACAAAAAGTCGGGCGAGTACATCTTTTTTGATTGTTCAGCGGAATCTCCCAAAGGCCGAACAAGTGTTTGCTACGACCGTGAAGGATTGGAGTCGAGGAAGGAACACAAACCAGCAAACAACGCGAGAGATATGGCCACGGCCATGGGAATCGAACTCTTGACGGAAGAACAATATCGAGAACTCCAGGCACTCGGCGAATTCGACACAAAGACATCGAGCTGGTTGCAAACACCGGCGGATATCAGAAACCTCGGCGGCGTTATCTTTGGAGACCGCCGCTTCGGCCGTGTCTTCGTGTATCACAATGGCGCACAGTCTTACTATGGCGTTCGAGGGTTTCGTGGTTCACTGCGGGTCTGAAAACTGACGTCGAATTCTTAGCTTGCTGAGCAAGGAATCATTAAAATGTTCCCTGACCGTTATTACTCCCCTCGTCTCGAACAGGTATTGATGGCATAGTGCGCCTGACAGTGCAGCCCCCTGATATTTTTCATCGCCCCGGGGCTACGGGTTCCAGTGGAGTTTCGACCAGAAATTTCACGAGTGATTCAATTTGCTCGTCGCTGAGGATGCCTCTATTCTCCAAGTTGTTCTATTCGGGCACGATTCTGTTTCTACTTCGGGGATAAAGAACCTGCGGCGCGCGAAGAAAGTCGCCAAGCCGCCAGCGAGTAATATCAGAGACGATGGCTCCGGAACCGCTGTGGGCGCTCCGAGTCCGAAGTTGGCAAATGTGGAGTCGCGGGTCACATCCAGGCCTCTGATGGCCAGATTGCTTTCTAATCCCAGGAAGATATTCGGATTTCCTACGACCGAGGAGCCGGAGAAAGTGTAAGTGCCAGCGATACCGTTCCAATTCCAGCCGGGCATGTCCGTCAGAATTGTCGAACCGCCAGACCCCGAACCAGTCCCGCCCTGACCGATGGCCGGACTATTCAGCCACTCGGTTAGGATCACCAGGTTGCTTGCATCGTATGCTTTGAGGATGATGTTTTCCATCCCTGAACCGTTGTCGAGATCACCGAGAGCGAAAATTGTGAGAGCCGGCAACGTCCCCAGGCTCAGTGTACTGAAATCGTAGTGGCTCAGACCTGTCGCCGTTACTCCGCTGGGAAGCGGCCCGGTGGCATTAAAAGTGCCCTGCCAGGCGGGCGCTACGTTAGTCGTCCACGTGCCAGCGAAGCTCGTGTTGGGAACCGTCGCATAAGTTGGGGCGATGGTAGGAAAGGTGCCAGCGGTAAAGTATGGCCCTAAGGGAATGTGTGAGCCGCTGCCTGTCAAGATCCCTGCGTGTATTTGGCTTGAGAGTCCCAACTGTAGTGCCAGAATCACCGCTATGGTGATGAGCTTCGTCCGGGTACGAATCAATCGAACGACTGGTGAGTCTCCCTGGATGGAGAACGAATGCGAACGGTGTGGTTCCATTTTCTTAATCTTCCTCAAATTGTACTGAATCAAAGGCTAATGCGTTTTGAGCGAAAGTTGACCGACAACCTCGCTAAGGTCCTTTTCAGTTTCTCGGCCGGTTCTTTGGGTTGCCCAAGTTGCTAGCCAAATATGATCGTGTAAGGCTTCGCCGCAGCCAGCGCGACGAACGCGCTCAGTGTGCCGACCGCAATAAGCGACCAGAGGGTTTTGGGGACGTGTCGTTTCCAAGGCAACATGATGATGGACCTTCTCTGAAGCGGGTGAGTCGATGGACAAACTGGTCTACAAGGACTCATGCGTATTCAGTGAGCAAACCCGGCCAGAAATGTCGGAAAGTTTTTTGGGAATGCACGTCGGACGCGCAACACTGCAGCCGATGGTGCCGGTCGAGAGTGCCAACAAATCCCGTCGGCGGAGCGACGCGTGTACCGTACGCTCGTCGCTCCGCCGACGGGATTTCAGGCGATTCTCACGGTACGACTAAGGAGCCGCGGCGGGAGCCGTCAGTGCTACATGGAAGCCGGTGACTTCGCGAGTCACCTCCAGAAAGACAATCGCCTCGCAGGTGCTCAGAGTGAAGCTGAGATTAGGATTGCGCACGACCGTTGAGCCATCGAAGGCATATGTCAGTGTCGAATCGTTCCAGTCCCATCCCGGCATGTCGGTTGGCTGAAGTGAACCGGGGAAGCCAATGCCCGTCCCCGAACCATGCTGTTCGAGCGGAGTGCGATTCAACCAGGGCCGCGAGATCGCATGGTGTTGCGAGTCGTAGGCCTTGAGCGTCAGATGTTCGTTAGTATCCAAATCGCCGATATGCAAATACGTACCGGCCGGAAGCACGCCGCTCGCCAAGCCGGAAAAGTCAAATTCTGTTGAGTGATCCCCCGTGTTTCCGGCGGGAAAGCGGCCGAGACCC
>JAYVNW010000575.1:0-4429 GCA_043758225.1 Candidatus Kuenenia sp.
GGGTAATCGCCAGTGAGAAGAAGTACAGGCAGCCGACGATCAGCAGTCCGGCAGAAACATCGATTGAACCGTCTCGAATAATATGAGTCACCAGAAAAGCAGCAGGAACCGCAACCAACAGCAGTTGCAATACTCGCCGAATCCAGAGGCCGATGTTCTGCTGGTTCAAGACCTGTTTGCAACGTTCGCGATACTGATTCAGATTATTCTGAAACTGTTCATGCTCAGCTTGTTCCATACCAAAACCCGTTACAATGCGGGTTTTTTTGAGTCCCTCAGCCATCCGCTCCAGGCCTCGCCTGACCTGTTCGGTCAGAAGTCGCAGTGATGAATCGCCACGTTGGGCGTCGTATCGGATAGCGATTTGAAGCAACAGCACGGGCACAAATGTTTCCAGCGCCACGCGCCATTGAGTCAGCAGAGCCACTGATACCACCACAACAAAGTCGGTCATTGCCAGCAGCACCGCGCTACCCCAGCGGCTGCCTGCAGTTTCGAGGTACACTGTTGACTCTTGAAACAGCCGGTCAGCAATGCCGGCATGTTTTTCCGAAAAATCGGAGGGTTCAAGTCGAATTGATTTGCGGTGAATATGCTGTCGCAGTTTTTGGACCGAAGCAGAAATCCGGCTTTCCACAACTGCATCTGCGAGGGATTTGAATACCCATCGCAGCACAACGAAGAAGCAGATTGCAATCAGCAGACTTATCGCCGCAGATCCGGTTGATTGCAGAAAGTTCGCGGAGCGTATGACTCTTGAAATCGCGCCCCCTGCAGGATCAGCGGCAAGCAGTTCTGGGAGATTCTGGAGACCAGTCGTTCGATTTTTAGGTGCCGTGGCTGCAGCATCCACATGGATCAATAACCAGCATAATCCTGAAGCACAAACCAGCGCACATGCCAAAGCGAGTGACGATATCAAAGCGCAAGCAGTGCCTGGAAGATATTTCCACTGCGTGAGCGAACGGAACGAAATGATTCGATCAAAATTCTGTACGTTCGGATCGGACACGAAATCTGCCTCCGATAACTAGGGGGGGTTGCCGTGGTCAGCCAGTCCACACGCTAGTCTCGAAAGCAGGCAATCACAACAGTCAATCACGATGCGCCTTAAGAATTCAACGCTTAGATAAGCCTTTACCGGACTTCAACGGACATGGATTGCCCAATTTGTTCCGCAGACCAATGATCAGGCGAGGTCACGGTCTTCAAACAGGATAAATCCCAGCAGCATCATGGCTGCTATATATGCCAGTGCGTAAATCAGGCTGAAACCCAGATATTCCTGAGGTACGATTCGCCCGGTTGCTACAGCGGACGAGACGTTGAAGGATGACAGAGATGGCACGACCATGGAGATCAACCTGGCCATAAAGGTTACGGATTCATTTGCTTCGCCGGCAACGCTCCTGTTGACGATCACTTCGGTCAGATTTCCGATCACGAAGACCGCGAAACAAATTACAAGGTTCATCACCATTGGCAACCGTGTGGCGACTGTGACGGCAATTGCTCCCAGGACACAAACCTGCAGGAAAGCGAGGGCAATACCCGGCATAACCTGTCCGACAACCTTCATGCGATCGGGATGTGGAATCGGTAATTCGACCCCGGCGACATCGTTCCATTGCCAGCGTGGTGTGACTTCTTCTGAGCTCTCTCGCTGGTCGTATCCGACTTTAAAGAAGATCAGGACTGAAAAAATTGCTGTCAGGATGACGAACATCCAGATGACAGCCTGTACAATTCCGACGTATTTTCCGAGAATGAACTGACGACGATCGATCGGCTTGCTCAGCAGAGTCATGGCTGTCTTGCCTTCAATGTCGCTTGTGATGCTTGTACCGGCCGTCCAGATTGCCAGCAGTGCGCCGGAAATCATCAGTGTCGCGAGGCCGCATTCATTAAGCATCTTGACGTCATCGCCCTTTTCCAGAGTGAAGAACGGCATGACGGAGTTCAGGATCAGCACTGCCGCCGAAACTACCAGCAACAAAACAAACAGCGGCTGACGAATTGCTTCTTTGGTTGTGGCTCTTGCGATTACGCCAATACGGGTGCTGTATGCCAATCCGACCAATGCGACCAAAAGTCCGAACACGGTTAACCATGTCCATGTCCAGTCGGTTTCTTTCGCATCGACGGTGATTTGAGCAAGCGTCAGGCCAAAATTCATCGCAACTTTACTTTCAAATTCGATTCGGAAAACAACAGCCCTTGAAAGCGCACTCCGAGCCTCATGGACTGCTACGCTGGTTGAGCGAAACTCGTTTGAGATTTCTGGTGACGATGGAAAACACTGCGAAAATTGTGTTTTCGCCCATCGAGACGGTTTGTTCGTGCAGAATTCAGTCGTCAATGGACAGCTGTGTTAGTATTTCTTGTGGCAGACGCAAGAGTGCAGCCCGGCAGGGCGGAAAACTTTTTTAGTTAGAACATGCCTGCGAATACGACGTGATCTTCCGCAATGATCGTCTTGTCTGGCTCGGAAGGGGAATGATTTGATACAGGTCGAGTTTCCTGAGCGTGTTGCGGTATCTCACTTGTTGCGCCAGGCAGTTGCGTTGGATTCGGTTGCCACCATGCCTCGGCGCTACGCCATGTCCAGTCATTTGCACACGCGCACTTATCAAGTGCTTCCTGGAGTTCTCTGGGAGTTTGAAAACGATCGGCTGCGTCTTTCTTGAGGCATTTTGAAATTATGGCAGAAAGATCGAGCGGTACGTCGAATCCCAGTTCGTGAATTTGAGGTGCTTCGACCGTAGCGTGTGCGACGACAAGCATCGCTGGGTTATCGTCTTCAAAAGGAACGCGACCTGTGAGGAGATAGAAACCAACGACTGCCAGAGAGTATAGATCTCCGCGAGAGTCCGACTTCTGGCCCCGCGCTTGTTCGGGGCACATGAATCTAGGGGATCCCTGAAGGCTTCCGCCGGCGCAACAGATCGCGTCGGTGCCAAGTCTTGCGGGGCGAACCAGACCGAAGTCCAGCAGTTTTGCGACGTCATAAACGTGGCCTCGCTCGGTCAGAAAAATGTTGCTGGGTTTTACGTCGCGATGGACAAGGCCGCAGCGGTGGGCTTCATGCAGTGCGCCGCAGATTTGTCGAAGGATATAGACCACTCGGCCTGCTGGCTGTGGTCCCGACTGTTCGACAAGTTGACGCAGGTTTAATCCCTGCAGATATTCCATTGCATAGTAAAACGTGCCATTCGGTGTTCGGCCGTAGTCGTATACCTGCACTGTGTTCCAATGAGTCAATAATGCGGTCGATTTAACCTCACGTTCAAAGCGAGCCAGCATTCTGCGGTCTGCAGCTTTGTCTCGCTTGATGAGTTTGATCGCGCATCTTCGCTTGAGTAACTGATGTTCTGCCAGATAGACGTCCCCCATACCGCCCGAACCGATCAGTTCGTGCAGTATGTATGGACCAAGCTGTCGTTGGTCACGAATTCTTTGAAGCAATTTTCGATTGACGAGGCAGCCGTAAATCGAAAATCCAAATCCGACAAACAAAGTGGCTGCGTTACTCAGGATAAAGTGGCCAAGGACGGAGTGTTGCTGCTGCTGAACTTCAAAACTGTTCTTTACCAGGAGTTCGATCGTCAGGCCGGTGATGAGGATGACGCTCAGAACAAATATGTGCGACAACGGTAGACGTGCCAGCCAAATTTTTTGTCCGATAGATGACGCCGAAACTAATCCATTTGAGCTGCCGGAATTGGAACTCAACAAACCTGTTTCAAGCGTGCCATCGTCTGAGACGTTGATGTTGCGATCTGATGGAGTCAGGGTTTGTAACATCAGGGGCTCTAAGATTACCGCGAATTCTGGGTTTGATGCGATGTCCGGTTGCAAAGCGATTGAATCAATTTTGCACAGTACGGCGCTGTTCCAATATGATTCAGACCACGCAAATCTTAGATCGCAATCATCGAGCCTGCATCGCGGAAGTTAGGAATTGCTCCAAATGCATCGAGTCAACTGCTCGCCAGTATTTCAAGACCACGGCAATTGTTGAGCAACTGCAACATCAGGTTCAGAGAAAAGCAGGATTGCTGCGTGCCTGGCAATTCCTGTTGCATTTTGGCAACATGCCTGCACGTTTCGCATTTTATTTTTGTGAGATCGTCGAACAACTCATTTCACATCGCCTCGTACGCTGGATTCCACAATGAACACGCGGTCAATTGTGTTCGTGTTGCTGCTTCAGATTCTGTCGGTCGCTTCTGCCCAGGAATATCGGCTGCAATCTTTTGCACGGCAGGAGTTGTCTGATGCGTATTTCTCCGAAGGCATCGGCGCTGGTGATCTGAATGGCGATGGTAAGAAAGACATTGTCTACGGGCCACACTGGTACGCGGGCCCGGACTATACTGCAAAGCAGGAGATTTATCCTGCGGTGCCGCAGAACCGCAACGGCTACGCT
>JAYVNW010000576.1:0-2361 GCA_043758225.1 Candidatus Kuenenia sp.
ATTTTTGGCGAACAGCACGAATTCTGTAGCCCAGATGCGAAATGAGGGAGCGTCGCCGCCGCTGGTGGATTGTCGTTCGCACTTGAGCTATCCTGTCGCATCGGCGACGACCTTCTGAGTCGTCAATTGATCGCTAACTGCCCCTCATTTGTAAATATTGGACGCGTCCGGAGACGCATCCTACGGAAATCTCAATGCAAACGTTTAAGAAACTGCTGGTCGCTAATCGGTCTGAAATCGCCATTCGAGTCTTTCGAAGTGCCTCGGAACTCGGCATTCGTACGGTCGCGATTTATTCGCACGAAGACCGTTACGCACTGCATCGCTTCAAGGCCGACGAGGCGTATCGGATCGGTAAGACGGGCGAGCCGATTCGGTCGTACCTGGATATTCCTTCAATCATTGCGTTGGCGAAAGAGATTGAAGTGGATGCCATTCATCCGGGTTACGGTTTCCTGTCTGAACGGCCGGAGTTCGCGACAGCCTGTGCGGAAGCAGGCATCAAGTTCGTTGGGCCGAGCGTCGCGGTTCTGGAATCTTTGGGCGACAAGACGGCCGCGCGAAGCATTGCGATTAAAGCCGAGGTACCGGTTCTGGGTGGCACCGAAGAGTCCATCGAATCGCTTGAAGAAGCGCGAGCGATGGCTACGGAGATCGGTTTCCCTGTGATGATCAAAGCGGCCAAAGGCGGCGGTGGTCGCGGCATGCGCGCAGTGAAGACAGTTGCTGATTTTGATCAGGCGTTTGAGTCGGCTCGGAATGAAGCACGGGCCGCATTTGGCTGCGCCGATGTGTTCATAGAAAAATTCATCAACCGCGCGAAGCACATCGAAGTGCAGTTGCTCGGTGACGAACAAGGCAATCTCGTGCATTTGTTCGAACGCGACTGTTCAGTTCAGCGTCGTCATCAGAAGGTCGTCGAACTTGCGCCCGCGCCGAATTTGTCACAAAAGCTGCGTGACGGGATTCTGGAAGCAGCGGTGAGGATCGGTAAGGCCGTCAACTATTCGTGCGCGGGGACTGTTGAATTTCTGGTGGATGTTGATGCGTCGAAATTCTACTTCATCGAAGTAAATCCGCGAATTCAGGTCGAGCACACGGTGACCGAAGAGATTACAAATATCGACATCGTGAAGTCGCAGATTCTGGTGGCTCAGGGAATGGAGCTGGCTCACGACGATATCGGGCTTGGGGATCAGAAGAATGTGCAGATCAATGGTTTTGCCGTGCAGTGCCGAGTCACCACAGAAGATCCAGCGAACAAATTCATGCCGGATTATGGCCGCGTGACGCACTATCGTTCTGCAGGCGGCATGGGAATTCGTCTCGACGCCGGCAGCGCGTTTTCGGGAGCGGTTGTGAATCCGTTTTATGATTCGCTGTTGACGAAAGTGACAACTCGCGGACGACGTTTCGTGGATGCCGTCAATCGCATGGAGCGAACTCTGCGGGAATTCCGAATTCGTGGCGTGAAGACGAATATCCCGTTCCTCAGCAAAGTAATGGCGCATCAGACATTCATCGATGGCGAGTGTACAACTCGCTTCATCGATGAAACACCGGCTCTGTTTGAATTTGATCATCGCAAGAACCGTGCGACGAAGATGCTGTCGTTCCTCGCTGAAACGATCGTCAACGGTAACAGTCTCGTAAAAGGTCGTCCGACCTCGCTGCGGCGAGAACCTGCTCATGCGCCAAGCGTGCCGCGCGGCGTTGATCCGCCGAAGGGCACTCGCGATAAGTTTAAGGAATTGGGTGCCACGAAATTCGCAAAGTGGGTGCTGGACCAAAAGCGTCTGTTGATCACCGACACGACATGTCGTGACGCGCATCAGTCGTTGCTTGCGACTCGCATGAGAACCTTTGACCTGCTGGCTGTTTCAGACGCGTACGCGCACTACTGTTCGGAGATGTTCAGTCTGGAAATGTGGGGCGGTGCGACGTTTGATACGTCGATGCGATTCCTGAAAGAATGCCCGTGGCAGCGTCTCGTGCAGATGCGTGAAAAAATTCCGAACATTCTGTTTCAGATGTTGCTGCGATCTTCGAATGCAGTTGGATACACGAATTATCCGGACAACATCGTGAAGGCGTTTGTGAAAGAAGGGGCTGACGCGGGCATTGATGTTTTCCGGGTGTTTGACTGTCTCAACTGGGTTCCGAACATGAAAGTCGCGATGGACGCGATTGTGGAAACCGGAGCGATTTGCGAAGCAGCGATCTGCTACACCGGTGACATCACGAATCCGAACCGCACGAAGTACGATCTGAAATACTACGTCAATCTGGCCAAAGAGCTTGAAAAGATGGGCGCGCACATCCTTGCGATCAAGGATATGGCTGGACTTTGCAAACCAGCGG
>JAYVNW010000577.1:0-1834 GCA_043758225.1 Candidatus Kuenenia sp.
GCGAGCTTTATGAAAATCTTCATCCGCCACCGCCGTCTGAATCATCGGCGCCACGATCTCGCCGAATCGTGGCCGTAATTCAGGATTCCTGATGTTGCGGTTTGCAAGTTCGTCCAGCAGCGCCAACGCTGCGTAGATATCACCTTCTTTAGCACGCAATCCAGATTCAACAAGCAACAGATTCTCAAACCGTGGTTTCGCGGGATCCCATGACGGATATTCTTTTTCAACTCGGAGCAAAAGTTCGTACGCCTTGCGAATATCGCCTTCTTTGAGCGATTCATCGACTCGACGCAACATCAACTCTTCAAACAGAATGATATGGTCGATCTGTGAAATTGGCAGAGCATATTCTGCGACCGCATTGCCAGGCAGCTTAACAATCAGTTGTTTCAGATTTTTAAGTCGCACCGTGCGTTCCTGCCGTTCTTCATCGTTCTTCGGCTTCGATGCTTCGACTTTGATGTACTGATCTGCCATCTTCTTCAGCGTATCCGGTCGAATTTCCAATGGACTGACAACCAGAACTGTGCGATCGGCTTCGAGCGGCGCTTTCAGGACGATCCAGTCAAATGCTTTTCCGTTGCTGTCGTCCGCTCGCAGGAGTTCGTCGGCCGTCGGCAACTGCATTTCTGTCAGTTTCGGCAGTTCGGTCTTTTCAACCTTTTCATCGGCGACAACGCAGCACGCACCTGACAACATTCCAGCAGTCAGCGCGACCGCTGCGAGAAACCTCGGTAGCGATTGAATCATTCCGTTACTGCTCGTGATCTCAGAACTCATTTGGTTATTATTTCCCGATGTCCTGCGACAGTTGATACAGACTTCCATCCATTGCAATCACAATTGCCTGGCCGTTGATACTTAGAGGCCCCTGCTGAATCGACTGCCCCAGTTTCGCAATTGAGTCAGAAATCGTACCGTCGGAGTTCAATCGAATGATGGCTCCATCAGTCCTGGCGACCAGACAGCTCCCATCGGCCAGCAGCAACGGATCACTCGCCAATGCGTGTCCTTCGAGTTGAAATGCGGCTGCAGGAGGGAGACCCTCTTCTATCTTAAAGACCCGCACTTCTTTATTTGCCAATTCTACAAAAACAAATCCACCGGCGACTTTAGGTTGTGCACTTGGAATAATCCCCAGATCTGCTTCTGCCAGCACTTCCAGCGTCGATGCCTGCAACATCACGAGTTTGCCTTCCGTCGTTGCCAGGAACATAAACCCGCCAGAGACAGCTGGAGGCAATTCGATGATGTGCGGCATATTCGTAACGCTTAGTTCCGCAAGTTGCGGTCGCGGCGTGGCCCGATATTCGACGCGGATAAACTTGTTTTCCGAGGTGACTGCAATCACCTGAGTCGGAGATACTGCCGTCAGAGACTTCCAGGCTTGCTGCTGCTGATCCTGCGATTGAGCCGCCTGATAATCTTCCGCAGGACGAGCAGATGATCGAGTCGCCAGATGCAATCGACCCGGCATGGCAAACACGACACCTCCGTCCAGTGCTACCGGAGGCAATTGAGGCGCATCCGGAAGTGCTCGCCATTTTTCTTCAAACTGTCCGGTGGCAGTAAATGTCCACAATGTCGGTTCAGGTGCCCCGCACCAGGCTCCGACTCGACCATCTTTCAATGTCACCCCACCAATTGGTGACGCTAGTTTCTGAGGCAGTTGCAGTCGACTCGTGGATTCAAGCTTGAATCCACCATTTGCGATTTCGGACATCGAGACTCGAAACGTTTCACCATAATCCGTAACAGCCAGCATTGAATCTCCCGTTGCTGACGGCCCGACAGCCACAAGTCGCGATCCTATGACTGTACGCCAAACGCC
>JAYVNW010000578.1:0-2260 GCA_043758225.1 Candidatus Kuenenia sp.
GGAAGCACGAAGAAAATCCCGCCGGATTCACGAGCCATTCGAACCTGTTCGTACGGACCGAATCCTGCGGACTGTGCGTCCCAGCGTGAATGGAGCCCGTTCCATTGCAGGCATTCAGGAAATGGTGTTTCCGGGCCACGACGAATCTGAATCCAGAAATGCTCCTGTGTTGGTTCATCGATCCAGAGTTGGCGGGCATGGGGAAAGCCAAACATACTTTCGCGGCCAAGGAAGTACAGGGGAGATTTTGCAGCTCGAGCTTCGGAAATTGCTTGTTCGACAAAATCACCGTCATCGCCGGATTCGTCGGACACAACAATGACAGCCAGTTTTCGCTTGCCGACAATGGCCGTCTTTTTGTATTTAGCGATGATCGTAGCGATCGACTGACACATGTTTTCCTGACCTGATTGATCCACCGGAACTTTGTCGATCGCGGCTTTGATCAATTCCATATCACTGGTTGGTCGAGGTGTGTGTTCATGAATTCCCTGACCGTAGCTGGCAACAACAGTCAATAATTGTTCGCTGCCCTTTTTGAGTTCTTCATCTTTTTCAGAAGCGATCTTCAGTTCGTCCAAAACTCGCATGTAGTTTTCGCGGATCTCTTTGCGGTCATCGACCATACTTCCGGATTCGTCGAACAGCCAGACAACAGTGACTTTCTGTTGTCGCATCATACGGACGATTTCCTGTGTGACGATACCCATCGCAGCGCCGTAGCCTTCGACCATGGAACCGACTTCGCCGACAATTTCACCTTCGCCCAATTCCTGTCCGAGCATTTCATCAGAAGGCAAAGCCACGTTAGTCGTGACAGGGCGAATATTGACTTCCTTCATCACGGCTGCTTTTTGCACATTCACCGGTGCCGCCGCAGCTTGGGTCGATGCACCGACAGCTGTGGATGGTGTACCGCCCGCGATGACGCTCAGAGTTTCCGCTGGAGTGGTATCGAGTTCGACTTCACGCGTAATTTCTTCCTGAGGCATTTCCTCAATAAAGATGGATTCAATCTGCAACTCTTTTGCAAACGCTGGCAACGCCCGATGCACGAAATACATCGATGCCAATATTGAACAGTTCAACAAAATTGACACGCCAATCGACGGCAGATTTTTCAGAAAGGACTTCATGGAAAACTCCTGAAGTAACGACCGAAACAAATAAGACGAAATGTAAAACTCGACCGAAGAAGCTGACCTGACAGCCGCGATTTCGGAAAATTCACCCTGCGATTGTACAGACACAACGTTCCTGATTTCAAAGGAACTCTGCATAATCCTCAACGAAACGGGTTTGGGCGAATGAGACCGGCAGCATGGCGGCAAATTGCAACAGATTGCACATTGTGCTTCAATTCCACAGAGAACGGGTTTTGCGTTGTTCCGATACCCCATGAGTTGTTATCGTTTCACATCGCTCGTCGTCAGCAGGATGTACATCATTGGTCACTGTTGTCTCTCCGTCGAAAATGGCAGAAAAATCAAAGGCTGTCGCCACAACCTGCAAACCACCGTTAAACGCACAACCTGCGAAGGCGAAGGCGTCAGGACAGGGTGCGATGTGCATGTGGCACGGTTTGGGAATTAACGGCTGGCTGAAAGTCCTCAGTTACAAGCCACGATTTACGCCTTCTTATGCCTTCCGCTGGGGCTCAATTTCCGCGCTCTGCCTGTTAACATCGGCTCAGAACCTCCTGGAATCCGCCATCTACGGTCGCAAGGTGGCTCGCACGCAGGTTGAGCATTCTCCAATTTTCGTTCTGGGACACTGGCGCAGCGGGACGACATTGCTGCACAATCTGATGACGATGGATCCGGAGATGACTTTTCCGAATCTCTATCATTGCATGTGCCCCGGAAATTTTTTGTTAACAGAAAGCATCATCCCGCCATTAACGAAGATGTTCATCCCTAAAACACGTCCGATGGATAACATCGCGACGACATGGCACACCCCGCAGGAAGATGAAATTGCCCTGGCGATGGATTGTGGTTTGTCTCCGTATCTGATGACGGCGTTTCCGATGCGTCGCGACATCTACGGACGGTACTTCGATCCGCGAGACATGACCGTAGAAGAACGAACGACGTGGAAAAGTTCGCTGCTGCGATTGATTCAAAAGCTTACGATTCGCAAAAATCGACCAGTCGTTTTGAAATCACCAAGCCACACGTTTCGCGTCGCAACGTTGCTGGAGATGGTCCCGAACGCAAAGTTTGTTTACATCTATCGTGATCCGTATGCGGTTTACAAT
>JAYVNW010000579.1:0-7695 GCA_043758225.1 Candidatus Kuenenia sp.
GGGAAAGCAAGCATCAGGAGAGTAATTCGCAAGCCTTCGGAGGGCGACGCTCTATCCAATTGAGCTACCGAGACCGACGCATCGAAAGTTTACACTGAATTTTCAAACATGGAAGCAAGTTCCGTCGTTGGATTGTAATCTATGGCCAGGCTCCCTCTGTTTCGCTTTCGTGACTCCAGTTTCAGTGGCTTGCAGGCTTGAAAGACTAATCCATGAACATCGTTGAAATCACCAACGCACAAGGGTCCCGAGCAAAGATTGCGGTCGATCTGGGGTTCAACTGTTTTTCGTTTTCTGCCGTCACTGTCAACGGAAACTGCGTTGATGTTCTGTCGGCAACCGAAGATTTTGAAGCAGGTGGCCATCCTGCAAGTCGCAGTGGGATTCCGCTGCTGTTCCCCTATCCAAATCGAATCGCTGGTGGACGATATTCGTGGAATGGGCGTGACTATCAACTCACACCCAATCTGGTTCCATTCGACAAAACTGGCAATGCCATTCATGGGTTCTGCATTGATCGGCCCTGGCGAGTTGTGTCGCAGTCACAATCGTCCGTGACGGCGGTTTTCAGAACCAGCGTTGATGCGCCGGAACGTCTTAGACTATGGCCGGCTGATGCAGAGATTGAAGTGACCTACGAACTCAGCGGAGCTTGTTTGCGGTCGGTCATAAATGTGCACAATCCGTCCAGGCAACCGCTGCCGTGGGGATTTGGGACTCATGCGTACTTTCGCTTGCCATTGAGTTCAACTTCCTCGGCAGAGCAATGCACAATTTATGCGCCAACATCGCGCGTGTGGGAGCTGCACGAATGTCTGCCGAGCGGAAAAACTCGAACCACTTCTGATAGGCCAGATCTGTCGCAGAGTCCGGCATTCGGAAGTTTGAATCTGGACGACGTCTATACCGGCGTCAAAGCAGAAGATATCAGCGTTGTCTGTCGTATCTCGGATCCAGCCGCGAAAATGATGGTGGAGCAAAGGTGCTCGACTGAATTTCGGGAAATTGTGGCCTTCACGCCTCCATGGGCAACCGCTGTTTGTCTTGAACCGTATACGTGCGTAACCGATGCTATAAATCTACAACAGAAAGGCATCGACGCGGGCCTGCAAGTCCTGCCGCCAGGCAAGACCTGGTCGGGCAGGATTGAGATCGAGGTGCTTGCCACCGAATAAGGGGCACCTCGTCGATATGTTAGATCACGCCGCCGTGAACGCGGTATGGTGTCGCAATATCGGGCAGGTCAAGGCCCCAAATGCGTTCCCAGATTTCCGGGATATGTCGCAGGCTTTCTGACTGATAAATCAACTGGCGAGCGCGTGTGTCCGGATTCGGGCTCCAAATCGGCAATGCGCATCCTGTGGACAGCACAGAAGATGCCAGCAACAGCCCTACCATCAGTCGTAATCGAAGCTTCATCGCAACGTCCTTCCCTGGACCCATTTTCCATGAAGGTCAATCTTCATGGATGCTACTGCATTTTTGAAATCAGATGACTTCGGAATCGCGAGGATCGAAAAATTCGCATCCCACACACGGCAATTCACTCAGAAACCATGATCCATTGCGATTCGATATTGCAGAATGAAACAGCTTCCACACCAACCGCGAAGCTAACGACCTGAACCGTCGTTGTTGCCTGTGAGGTGATTTATTTTCGTAGCAGGCTCGTGTCGAAACGACGAACCACCAGATGCAGCAAGTCGTCTGGCTTCTTCACGCTCTTCAAGGTCTCGAACCTTGGCTTCCATTTCTTTGCCGGGCTTGAATGTCACGACGAATTTCGCGGGGACTTCAACCTGCCCGCCTGTGCGCGGATTGCGGGCCTTACGAGCGGCTCTCATCTTGACCTCGAAAACTCCGAAGTTCCGAAGTTCAATGCGGCGTTCTTCGACGAGTGTTTCAACAATTGCATCAAACGTCTTTTGAACGATTTCCTTGGTACGAAGCTGCGTTAAACCTAATTCGTCTGAAATCGATTTTACGATCTCTTTTTTGGTCACGATTTGTGTCTCCGAAGCAAGGGGCCCGCATAGCTGCTCATTTCCGTTGTCGCTACAACTTTATGCACAGTCAGGACTTACTGTCAAGACTCCCCTTGGAAGGAAAGGTTTTCAGATTAACCTGGAGGCTGCACTACCCACGCAATCGCTCTGGACTGCCAAATCGCAATCGATCATGTTTTCAAAGTGAATTGTCAAAGATCATGGGCGTTCGCAGCAATGCTCCGACGCCTTTCCTCCTTATCGGACCGTGAAAGACGGAATATTAGGGAAATTCGACATAATCGATACAGATTGCCAAGAGAGTGGTTAGACGTCGCTCCGCAATGCTGAATTTTGATATTTCTCAGTTTAACCCGCTCACAACAAAGTCACGATTGCAGGTTCAGCGCGCACACAATCGGCATTTTCGTTTCCATATCCCCATTCGATGCTCCTCACTCGGCGTTCCGGCAAAAAGTACCGGTTGAACCGAATCCGGCAAATTGCACGTGTTGCCCACGGCGATACAAGTCACAGGGAAAGCGGGATTTCGGCACTCAGGGCAATTAATGATAGCTGTGCCGATCAGGATATATTCAAAAAATCCGGCTTCGATTCTCTGTCTGCCGCGTACTTTGTGGAGGAAAACCTGTGAACGGTTCAACAACTATCAGACGCAATTCGAATTCCGAACTTGGCGGATTCCGCAGCTTCATGTGGATCTGCATGGTCATGTCGCTTGCAGTTGTCTTCTTTGGGATGCAGCTGATGATGGTCGGTCCCCTAAAAGGCAGGCTGGATGGTATTCAGTCTCGGCTTGAAGAGTCAGAAGGCAACATGAAAAAGCTGGTCGCTGGACGAAACTCAGTCTGGAAGACCAACACTCTTCTCACCAGCATTGAAGAGCAAGCCAGCCATATACAGAAAGTCCAAAAGAGCCTTGCAGATATCCAAAATCTCCGCAGCAACATTCAACGCGAAGCGGAATCTTCAGCAGTTGCCATGGCAGCTCTTGACCGAATGTCTGCTGTTCAGGATCGATTGGTTGCAACGCAGCAACAAACGCAGCAGGCAACAGTGCAGGTTACACGACTGGATGACCTGCTGACGACAATCATTCACGGTGGCGAAAATGCTGAAGTTGCCGCCAATTCAATGGACGGCATCGTTGCACTGCAAAATCGAATCATTGCTGCTTCCAATAATTATGAAACGGCCAGCGAGGGTATCACCAATCTCGCCGACCTGACGCAGCGCATGGTGGCTCAATCGGAAGAACTGAAAGTTGCATCATCACGATTCGATGAGTTCGTAAGCCTTGCGAATGCGATCAAATCTGAACCCGCTGAACTGGAAACTGCGAGGACAACGATTGCCGCATTAAACAGTCTGAAAGATCAAGTGGTTGCTTCAGGCGAAAAGCTTCAAGTCGCTCAGGACAACACTCGCACCCTTGTTGCAATGACAGATACACTCAGCAACGGCAGCCTGAGACTGGATGCATCTCGCAAGAATCTTGATTCTCTCGTGACTCTGGGAACAACACTCAGCAGCCAATCAGAACATGTCGCAGAAGCTATCCAAAACCTTGAGATCATGGATGACTTCCGTACAGAACTGGCCGGTCATGTCAAATCACTGGAAGGCGTTCGCCGCACGATGATGGAGATTGCCATGATGGAATCAACACTGAGTCGAGTCGCTCAGGTTGTTGAGCCACTCACACAGATTGGAAACCTGCGACGATTGTCCGACGACGAAATGCGAGAAGCGGCTCGCGTCATTCTGGATCGACGGATCACTCGCTTTTCACAGTCTGACACTCAGCCAGAAACTGGTTCTGCAGTGAACAGCAACGATGCACAAGCGACGGCTACTACCACTCAGGAAGAACTTGTGCCGCTGCCACCGGAAGCACGATAGTAAGCTGCACTGGAAGCATCTGACAGGCTGAAATGCCAAAGCATCAGCAACACTGAACGGCACGCAGTCCTCTGCGTGCCGATTGGCGTTTTAGGAATTATGTGTATCCTGATCAGATATGGAATCCGCTTTTCAATTTAAACAATTCGCCGTCGGACAGGATCGGTGCGCGATGAAAGTCGGTACGGACGGTATTTTGCTTGGGGCATGGTGCAGTTTCTGTGACAACCCAATCACATCCACCAGAATTCTGGACATCGGTACTGGCACGGGTGTGATTGCCCTGATGCTGGCCCAGAGAAATCCTCACGCCGTAGTTGAAGCGATTGAAATTGATCGCGCGACGTGTGAGCAAGCGGCTGAAAACTTTGCAGCGTCGCCGTGGAGCAGAAGACTGCGGGCGATTCCGGACTGCGTCGGAAATCTTCGCAGTGTCCAGAAGTACGATCTGATCGTGTCGAACCCGCCGTGGTTTCGCGATTCATTGAAGTCGCCTTCTCATGCTCGCAACACTGCGCGCCATGACGACACACTGAACGCCATCAAACTGGTGGTCTCGGTAGATCGACTTCTGACAGCCCACGGCCGATTCTCTACAGTGCTGCCGAGCGTCAGTGGCCAAAGGTTCGTAGAGAACGCTCGTCAATCCGGGCTGCATTGCGTTCGGAACTGTCAGGTGCAGCCGAATGCCGACAAGTTGCCGGCTCGATGCCTACTCGAATTCTCAAGAATTCCGCCGTTCGGCGAACTTGTCCCGGAAACGCTCATCGTTGAAACCGCCACGCGACACGACTACACCCTGGCTTTCCAAAACCTCACTCGGGATTTCTATCTGCGTTTTTGAAAGGATTTCAATGGCGTGCAAGCGATCCTGAGAGTCCGACAACAACTGGCTTTGGCCAGCTTGCAACGCGATTGGAGAGGTTTATACTGGCGTCGCCGTGTCGGTACAGATTTCGTCCGACGGCGAACGAATTGGAATCTGTTTTTCCATCGCAAATTTTAAGAAGCCGACGGTCATTTCGACCGCAATTACTAAACGAGGATTTTCCATGAGTGTTCGAGTTGGACAAACCGCTCCAGGACTGGATCTTGCACTGCAGGCTTACGACCGCACAAAAGACAACACAGACCAGCAGTTTCAGGACTTGAAACTGGCAGACTTGAAAGGCAAGTGGATCTGTCTGTATTTCTATCCGCTCGACTTTACTTTCATCTGTCCTACCGAAATCGTCGCGTTCGATAAAGCCCTGGGCGAGTTCAAGGACCGCGAGACTGTCGTGTTGGCTGCCAGCACGGATAGTGTCTTTAGCCACAAGGGCTGGTGCGATTCGCATAAAGAACTCGGAAATCAAAAGCACTTGATGATCGGCGACACCAGTCATGAACTGGCAAAGGCCTACGATGTACTCGACTGTGGCAAAGGCATTGCCTATCGTGGGGTCTATCTGATTGACCCCACCGGCTCTCTGCGATGGTTGGCCGTGCATGATCTGGATGTTGGCCGCAATGTTGATGAAGTGCTGCGAGTGCTCGACGCACTTCAGACAGACAAACTGTGTCCTTGCAACTGGAAACCTGGCCAGAAGACATTGAACTAATCGCCATGTCAGAAGTTTCTTCCCGACTTCGTTTCGCATTGAGAATGGCATCTGCCGCATCGGACCTCATCCTGGAATATTATCAGGTTGACGGGCTGCTTGTGGAATCGAAGTCGGATGATTCGCCCGTCACGGTGGCTGATCGCGGTGCCGAAAAACTCATCCGCAAAATGCTGTCTGAATCATTTCCTCATGACGGCATTCTGGGTGAAGAATTCGATTCGGTTCTAAGCCAAAATGGATATCGCTGGATCATCGATCCTATTGATGGTACGAAGCCATTTATTCATGGAGTTCCATTGTTCGGAACATTAATCGGTATCGAACTGGACTCCCGCATGGTGGCGGGAGTCTGTCGATTTCCGGCACTGAACGAAGTTGTCTACGCTGCGGAAGGTCAGGGCTGCTGGTGGCAGATTCGAAATCAGGCTCCGCGCCAGACGTTCGTCAGCGGTATCACCTCAATCAGCGAAGCGCGGATGATGTTTACGGAACCGACTCACTGGCGAACAACCGGGCGTTTTGATTCCATCGTGGCCGTTATGAATCAGGTCAAAGTCGCGCGAGGCTGGGGGGATTGCTACGGTCACGCGATGGTGGCAACGGGCCGCGCTGAAATGGCGATCGATCCGTTGATGTCGCCATGGGATATCGCTGCTCTGATTCCCATTCTGCGAGAAGCTGGTGGAACCTGCTCTGATTGGAAGGGTGTGGAAACCGTTACCGGTGGAGATGGCGTTTCGGTTGTTCCGGCAATGAAAGATGCTGTACTATCCATCTTGAAAAATGCCCCGGCATTAAAGTAGTCGTCAGTACAGAATCCACAGGAAATTTCCATGCGTTCATTTTGCTATTCATTTAGCCTGCTCTTGATCTTCGGCTCAATGCTGTCAATCAGCGGTTGTTCTGAAGCGGAAAAAAATGATTCAACCGAAGAAGTTCTCGCCAAAATGGAGAAGCTTCGAAGTGAGAAGAGCTGGGAAAAACCAGTTCCTCCTCAGCCACCGGCTAATCCCGGCATTGCACCGACAGATCCATCCGGTTTCGAATCTGCCAAAGGGACATTTACTGTAAAAGTAGAAGCATCGACCGGCGACTTCACAATTGAAGTGAATCGTGCATGGGCTCCAATCGGTGCCGAACGATTTTATCAGCTAATCAAAAGCAGCTATTTTGATGAGTGTCGTTTCTTTCGAGTTGTGCCGGGCTTCATGGTTCAATTTGGTATGAACGGCGATCCATCCGTGCAGCAACAATGGGATCGAAACATTAACGACGACACAGTCACTCAAAGCAACAAGCGAAGTTATGTCACATTCGCGACCTCAGGGCCAAATAGTCGAACAACGCAGTTGTTTATCAACTTTGCCGACAACGCTGCACTGGATGGTCAGGGATTCGCTCCTCTCGGCAAAGTGATCGAAGGGATGGAGCACGTTGATGCTATCAATGCCCAATATGGTGAATCACCGCAACAGGGCAGCATCAAGTCCAGCGGCAATGCTTACTTGAATCAGGAATTCCCAAAACTCGACTACATCAAAAAGATGTCGATCGTGAGTGAAACGAAATAGACCGGCGAGCGGGGGATGTTAAGGATCGCTCGATAAATAATAGTCGGCTTTCGCTCCGCGAAAGTAGCGTTCTTTCGCCGAGCGACGGGCGACTACATGCCTCTTATTGAGCGGGAAATGTAAATCCCCTGATTCCTGCATTCCAAACGCCTGAGAATATCAACCAATCCAACCAAAAAAACAGGGCGATGCAATGAGTGAAGGTGTTTGCCGATGGGGAATTCTCAGCACGGCTGGAATCGCGAAGAAGAACTGGCATTCGATCGGCAATTCCGGAAACGGCCGTCTCGTTGCGGTGGCCAGTCGTTCTGTTGAGAAGGCTCAGCAGTTTATCGATGAATGCAATGCGTCAGCCTCCGTACCGCACAAAGTTGAAGCCCTCGGCAACTACGAAGCACTGCTGGCACGCAGAGACATCGACGCCGTATACGTTCCGCTGCCGACTGGCCTGCGAACAGAATGGGTTGTTAAAGCAGCAGAATCCGGCAAGCACGTGATGGTGGAAAAACCGTGCGGCGTCACAACGGCAGACGTTCAGAAGATGGTCGATGCCTGCAACACAGCAAAAGTCCAGTTCATGGACGGCGTGATGTTCATGCACAGCCAACGACT
>JAYVNW010000580.1:0-4664 GCA_043758225.1 Candidatus Kuenenia sp.
AGAGTCGTGCATTCGTTTTGATGAATAGTCTAACGGTCGGCGAGTTGAAATCGACAAAGCCGTTTTGTTGCTCAGTTTGAGTGATCAATTCAAGTTTGATTGGCACGACGTTGAGGCAAAGTCGGATCGCGAATTGATGTGCAATTGTATCGGTATGGCAAGGATGGCCAATGAATCACGCAAGTCAAACCAGAGCGAGTTTTTTATGTTTACCGAATTGGTCCAGTCCTTGACCTTCTCCGGCGAAGTCTGCCTGAAAACTCACAGGAGCAGAAACGTTTCGCGTTCCAATGGACGATGTTCTTTATAGCTGAATCTGTTGCTCGATGCGGCCTGAAAACTGCAGTGTTTTCGTTGGTTTTCAAGTTCTTCTCACGACGCCGGATACTACCTCTCTGTCTCCTCTCTTTGCGAATTATCTCGCTGCGGACAGTGAAGTTTTGTGCGGATGTGGTGTTTTGGAACAGGCCTTTGACCTGGATTATTTCAGGTCACAAAATTCAAGGGGCGGCAGTTAATATGGAGTTGGGCTGAAGGGAAAGGATCCTTTACAAATGTTTCAGGAAACATGCTGCTTGTCTTGAACGTGTGTCGTGCCGCGTCACCAGAGCAACAGTTTCCTGAAATTCCAAATCCGCCTGTCTATGCCCAAAAGAGGTGCCGCCCAGATGCCGCGTAATCGCAACGTTCAGTCGCCCGGTAAACGTAATTTTTTTGCTATCTGTGCTTCCGCTTTGAGCATCGGAGCAATCTGCTGTAACTTCGATCCGGTTCCTGCCGGGGATGACATTCAAGTCGCTCGAGTGGCTCCGTCAATTACTGCCATCGATAATTTTTCAGAAGTACCTCTTCCACCTGGAACTGAATCCAGTGCATCCGTCGCCAGCACTCCGCTGTCCGACTCTGCACCTGCTCGATCGAACACCAGCGGTGAACTGAGTAATGCCGACGCGATCAAGTTTTCGCTGCTGCTGTTAAAAGACGGTGGCCGATTTATTGATAATATCGACAACTACCGCGTGAGCTTCGAAAAACGTGAGCGTATCGGCGGTGACATCCGTGACGTTGAAGTTATGGACTTGAAAGTTCGTCATACCCCGACGTTTAGTATCTACATGAAGTGGAAGAATGGCGATACCGGGCGTCAAGTGCTGTACAACGATGAATATGACGACAAAATGATGATCGTGAAACTTGGAGGTCTGAAAGGCCGAATTCTGCCGCCCCTTAAACTCAATCCACTCGGAGCCGAAGCCAAAGCAGGTGCACGTTATCCCGTTACGGAAGCCGGTATCGGAGGCATGATTCGCCAAATGATCATGCATCGGGAAAACGATCTTCGCCATGGTCAGGGTGTCGAGTGTGCGAGACTTTCCAATCAGGTCTTCGACGAGCGAGAATGCTATTGCTTCAAGTATGAATACAGTGCTCCGGAATTTAACGAACTTTACCGTAAGAGTGTCGTGCTCATGGATACTCGTTTCCACGTACCCCTCAAAGTGACCAACTATACCTGGACTGACAACGCTGCCGGCATGACTCCTGAAGAATTGGACGAAATGACGCTGATCGAAGACTACGCCTTTCGACAGCTCGACCTGGGGGCCAAGCTGGTCGCTGAAGACTTCAGCCGCGATAATCCATCGTATCGCATGTAGGAGGCGTCAGGTCTGCGTTATCGGGCCGAAAACGAAGTGCCGCACTTGCACGTGGAAACACAATTGCCATTGATGAAACCTCAGAAGTCGCGATCGAATCCGGTCGCGATTTTTTCGTTGGGTGTGACAATGCGTCTCTGACTGATTTCAAACGCTAAGTAATTGCGATGCCTTCTGTGACTTCGCTGTGGGCGGTGCAGTACGTGTTGCCAGTGTTTGATGCTGGCATTATGCACCGCAGGAATCAGCGTCCTGCGAACAAGCCAAACAGTCCGCTCTTTTTCTTCGGTAGTTCTTCTGCTGGTTTCGTGCCCGGCTCCGTTGATGTCAATAGTCGAACCATGTCGTTGACACTTCGTGTCAGACGAGATTTCGGAGCGAACTGACACAATGGCATTCCGTTATTGCGTGCACCCACCATCGTGGCGTAGTCGTTCGGAAGTTGCCAAAACACTTTGCGCCCAATGGTTTCCAATGCTTTATTCAGGCTGATGTCGTTATCCTCGAGCCCCGCTCGATTTACGATAATTTCCACCTTTTCTTTAATGCCGGGAACCTGTTCGAGGAACTGCATCACCCGCACGACGTTTCGCAGGCATGACAGGTCCAACTGAGTCACCAACAGCACTTTGTCCGAAACTTCCATGACCGAAAGGTCAAGCCGCCCGAACGATTTTGTGACATCTACAATCAAATGCGAAAATGTCGCCTTCAGCAGCGCCAGAATTCGCCGTAAGTCATCGGGTTTGATGGGTTCGCCGGTTTCCAGTTCGACAGGTCGTGGCAGCAGGTAGACTCCACAATCATGCCGCGTTAATGAGCGTTTCAGCAAACCATAATCGAGTCGCGAGATGTTTTCAGACACGTCGCGAATGGTGTATTCGGGAATAATATCCAGCCAAACGTCAGCGTCGCCGAGCGTCAGGTCGAGATCAATAATAACAGGTGAATTTGCAGGATTCTGAGCGAGGGACGCAGCCGTGTTGACAACGAGTGCTGTGCTTCCGACGCCACCGCCGACACCTGCCACTGTGATGATCTGACCAACACGCACATTTCCGTCGCCGGCGGCACCACCAGTAGAGAGTCGAATTCTGTCTAATGCGGCTATGAAGTCATCGAGCTGCAAGGGCATGTTCAGGAATTCCCGTGCACCATTGCGCATGACCTGCAGAATCAGGCTACCTTCCTGCGATGCACTCACCACCAGCACAGAACAATTCGGGAGGGCTCGAGACACTTCGCCGACCAGCTGAACGCCCTTTGCATGATTTGCATCGACATTGATCAGCGCTATGTCTGGCTGTGTCTGTTGAGCCACATCCATGAAGAACTCATACCGGGCACATTCAGCTTCCAGCCACACGGTGTCAATTCCGAGTAACATCGACTTGAGCGAATTGCGTGTGCGCTCATCCGGATCAACGGTGGCAAGTCGCAGTACGCTTTTCATGGCATTTCTCGTTCACAATCAGAATGTTCAGCGGGACAGATTAACGAGTGACGGTTCCTGAAACGTTTGATGGTTGATTATCTCATGGCTGGCGAGATCAGGCCGGAATTTCCGGAGCGAGAACTTCCACTGGACGACTTTGGCTTTGCCGCAGCACCGCCCTTGTTTGACGCAGGCTTGTCGTTGATCACGCGGGAAGAGCTGACAGGTTTAGCTGAAGCCTTTGTTTTGCCGGATGATGACTGTGGTGCGAATGATTCGTTGCCATTTGAGACGCCGTAGCCGTCGGGTACACATGATCCACCACCTTGCTGGCAGTCGGGGCATGCGTTCATCTGCAAGCCGTGACGACAGTTCTGGCAATTGCCACCAGGCAGACAATTCTGGGAACCATTTTCACACGCCTCGCCGAATTTCGGAACTTCCAGCAGTCCCGTTCCGAACAGCTCTTTGTCCGTCGGAGTGTCAGTAAACATTCCTGGTCCCTGCTGCGGGAACTGGCTTGCAGGAGCTGGCGATACATATTCCGGCGTGACCATAATGATCAATTCACTCTCAGATTCACTTGAAGCTTTGCGGCTAAATGCCGCTCCGATGTAAGGTAGCTCTCCGAAGAACGGAAGTTTCTGCGTTGTCGTATTACGTTTTTGGGCAATCAAGCCGGCAATTACCAATGCTTCTCCGAAGTTCATTTCCACTTGTGTGTTCGCGCTATTTGTTTTGAAGGCGGAGATTGTTGTACCCTGGACGGTGACGGTATTTGCAAAGTCCTGATCGCGGATGATCGTTTCAACTTCAAGTCGAACGCGGCCGTTGCCAAGGATATATGGCACAGCATTCATTTGAATCCCGTATTCACGGAATTGGAATCCAGTGGTGCCAAGACCAGCCGGAATCGGAACAGGGGTTTCACCACCGCTCAGGAAGTTTGCCGGGCGACCGTTGTGTGTTACAAGCATTGGCGTTGCCTGTGATGTCAGCATCCCTTCCTCCAGCATAGCCTGAATGAATCCCTGGAAAACAGAATTCGGACGGGTGAAACCATACGTAATCGTTGAGTTTGACAGGCCGCCAAGAGTTGCAGTGGTACCTCCAGAACTCGCGGCCAACGCTGTCAGCGGCGTGATTGGGCCCGGGGTGCTGAGTAAATAACTTTCAGGGCGAATCAATGAAAAGTTCATGCCTGCCCGACGAAGCTTGGATCGTTGAACTTCCATCACCGTACATTTCATCAGAACCTGCTGCACACCGCCCGTCTTCATGTGATTCATGACGTTCGGATAGGACTGCTTTGCGATTTCTTCAATCTCATTGATATCTTCCGGCTGCGAGACCCAACCCACCAATCGCACAGACTGTTCGCTGATTTCTTCGATCGTGATGGCGTCGTTGGGATAACTGCGACGGATTTGAGATTCCAGATGACGGACATCGCCACGCACCAGAATTTCGAGACTGTAATTGCGGCCGTGTTCATCCACAACACTGATGCTCGTAACGCCGGGGCGAAGCGCATAAACGCGGAACTGAGTCGGCGTGCCTTCAACGACCTG
>JAYVNW010000581.1:0-10383 GCA_043758225.1 Candidatus Kuenenia sp.
CTGAGTGACCGAACGTGGAACTTACCCATCGTCAATCGCGGCCGACTCTATGCCCGCAACGCCAGCGAAGCTGTGTGCTACGAACTGCCTGGTATTAAGTAACCAATGATCACACTGATCCAACATATTCCCGCGAGGCAAGGAATGTCGCAGGCACTCCGCAGGCAATTGTATTCTTTCGTGCCGAAAGTTGATATTCTTTTGCCGTTGCATAGGATTGGTTCAGTTAATGCTGTTGTAGAAGAACGGGCACCCGCGTCTTATCGATGTTGTGGTGTCACTGGTTCTTCTACAGCGCGGCGTCGAATGACGGACAATGTGTTCCTCGGGCAATGCCTGGTGTGAAAAACAGGGGAGTTGTTTCATGTTTCGTACAAGTATTATGATGATTCAGACCGCGAGTCGGTCGCTGGGATTTGGTCTTGCTTCAACGTGGAAGAATTGTGTCGCAGTCGCGATGGCAGTCGGAGCAGTGACGCTATTTGCACCAAATATCGGAGTTGCTCAACATCACGGCGGCGGGATGCATCACAGCGGTGGTGGCATGCATCACAGCGGTGGCGGCATGCATCACAGCGGTGGTAGTATCGGCGGTGGCACTCATCATCACGGCGGCTACTATGGTGGCAATTCTTACTACCGTGGCGGATCGTATGGCTACGGCGGAATTGGTATTGGTATCGGCCTTGGCAGTTTGGGCTACGGATCTTCGTACTATGGAAACAGCTACAATTCCTATCCGAGAAGTTACGGCAATTCCTACTACGGCAATTCGTACGGCAATTCGTACGGCAATCCCTACTACGGAAACAGTTCGTACGGCACGTATTCTTCGCCGCAATATTACAGATCATCTCCAGTTTACTCGACGCAAATCAACACCGCGCCAGCGGCTGTTGTCTCTCAGCCGGTCATGGGCAATCCGCTCAACGGCGAATTGCGTCCAGGCATGGTCCTTCCAGACGGAGCGGTTGTAATCTCCGTTGATCCCGTTAGGTAAAAATCGCGTTTGCCAACTCCTGGCAACCGGCAGCGAAATCATCTCACAGAATCATGATCTTCCCTGATCATGATTCTGGTTTTAGATTGCGTCAGCCTTTCTGGTTGGGCATTACGACTTTATAAAAAGTCGTAACCCGAACCGTAAGCGAGGGATCACGAAAGGCCGTTCGGCCGCACACCACGAATCCCTCGCTGACGCGTCGGGCTGTGATAATTCCGTTTCTTTTCGGCACTTTTCCTGAGTAATTATCCCTTGCGAGCAACAATCATCGCTCTAACCGGCGCGGGGTAGGATTCCAGCGTACGATTCGCATCTGCAGGATCAAGGTAGTCGGCAAGCGATTCGAAAGTCATCCATTCCGTCCGTCGTTGTTCGGTGATGGTTGTGGCGGAAACATCAATTACATGGACGTCCTGGAACCCCGTACGTTTCAGCCACAGTAACAGCATAGGGATCGATGGAATAAACCAGACGTTTCGCATCTTGGCATAACGATCGTCCGGAACCAGACACGTGACGGCATCGGTTTCGATAATCAGTGTTTCCAGCACCAGCGTGCCTCCTGCCCGCAGCGAGTGCCACAACGCCTGCAAATGATCAATGGGGTTGGTGCGATGATATAGGACTCCCATCGACAGAGTCACGTTAAAGAAATTCAGTCGCGCAGGAATATCCAGGTCTGTCAATGGCAATACATAATGTTCTGCCGATGGATCGGCGTAGCGACGAACAACTTCAAACTGCATCAGAAACAGCAGGAATGGATCGAAACCCAATACCAGATTTGCACCGGCCTGCAGCATTCGCCAGCCGTAATACCCATTGCCACAGCCAACATCCAGAACTCGGCATTTTTGAAAATCGACGTGCGGGGCCAGACGATCCCACTTCAGACACGAACGCCATTCAGTATCGATCTGCATACCAAACACTTCAAACGGCCCTTTGCGCCAGGGATGAAATGCCATCAACTTCTGCTGCAGAGATTCCTGGTCCTCACTGGACAGTTGCCCCTGTATGGTGACCGCTTCACGGTCGGCGATCAGACGCGAATCAACGGCATTCGGCAGTTGATTCCAGGCCGCCATCCATGCGGCCAGATTTCCATGTCGATCTCTGGCAATCGCATTCTGTGTCTTCGATCGAAGTTCGTCGGCCCACGCGCCTTGCCCTTCGACCGTGAGTCGGTTGTAGAGTCGTTCGCGGTCAAAGAGTGTCATGCGGTCGATTTACAAATTCTTGAATTGAGAGACGTGGACGACAGGTCGAGGATTTTCATCAGGTCTTCAGGAATCACAACCGTTTTCGGGTTTCGCTCGTCGCGGTGTTCCCTGAATTCACGCTGATCACTCAGAATATCGCTTCGTCCCCGGAATGTCATTCTCGACGGTGCTGTCTGAGGTCATTGTGTCAAATCTGCATCTGCTGTTTCCTCTTTTTTCCAGCATCACGTTCGTATTCGGCATGATGTACGCCCGCAAGGCCATTGGTCGCGGAGCCAGTGCATGGAGTGGAACATTTTACGGAAATCTCTGGCTGGGTTTGAGCTGGCTGCTTGTAGGAATTTATCGTTGGGATGTGATGCCGGTTGCCTATTGGTGGCAAGCAGCGATGATTGGGCTGCTTTTCTTTTCAGGCCAGTTCTTCACGTATACCGCGTTTCACTACGGTGACGTCTCCGTGGCGACGCCAATCTTCGGCGTCAAGGTTCTGCTCGTCGCTGTGCTGGCATCATTCACAACAGGGCAACGCATTGCAGGGGCGGTCTGGGGTGCAGCGTTGATTGCCACTGCTGGCATTATCCTTGTCCAATCCGGCCCTGCGTCGGCACAGAAGCACGAACGAAGGCAGCTTCTCATCACAGTCGTCACCGCATTATTGGCGGCATTGTCGTTGTCGGTATTCGACGTTCTTCTTACGACCTGGGGTAAGAACTTTGGCGCGTTGCAATTTCTTCCGGTGATGTTCGTATTTGCATCGCTGTTTTCATGTGTCCTTCTACCGTGGGTCAATGGCGTTGCGACCCTCAAAAAATTCCAGGCGTTTCGTCCGATGCTGATCGGCACGATCCTAATGGCATTTCAAGCGATGGGGATGACGATCGCTCTGTCGCAATTTGCTGACGCGACGCGAGTCAACATTGTCTACGCACTTCGAGGACTGTGGGCGATTGTTTTCGCATGGATGCTTGCCCATTCTTTTGAAGGGGGCGAAAGGCAAGTTCATCGCGATGTCATGCTTCGCCGCGCGGCTGGGGCTTTGCTGCTGACCGCCGCTGTCGTCATGGCGCTGTTCAAGTGAGTGACATTGTCAAGTGAATGGATTGCTCGGCTAAGGTTTCACGATTACGCTGTACAATTCTCCGCCTGCGGTGATGTACAGCGTTGATGAATCGCGGCCTGCGCCAAAGCTGCAATTCGTCGGCAGTCTCGGAGTCTTCAGAAGCGCCAGTTCTTTACCCGTCGGATCAAACACGGCAATGCCGAAGCGTTTTTCGGAACGCAGAGCCGCAAAAATTCGACCACTGGCATCAATTTCCATGCCGTCGATGCCGTTCTCATCTCCAAAATCAACGAGAGTCATGCGATGTGTCAGACTTCGGTCTTCAGCGATATCAAAAGCTTCCAGTGACATCCTGCCTTTCGGACCTGCGGGCTTGTCAGTCAGACCGACTGAGCCGCTGTCGGTGCAGGCCACGTAAACTGTTTTTCCGTCTGGTGAAATCGCGACCCCATTGGGCTTCGCAACTTCTTTTGTGGCGACTGACGTGATACCGGTTTTCGGATCGAAGCGAAACACCCACTGGCCGGGCAGTGCCAAAGCTTCGAAGCCTACGTAACGCGGATCACTGAAATAGATGCTCCCGTTGGGATGGATTGCCAAATCATTTGGCGCGTTGAATGGCTTCTTTTCAAACCACTCCGAAACGCCACGGACCAGACCACCTTCGGTGACTTCACACAACGCACGTAAACCACCGTTGGCTCCGCAACAGGCCAGCAATCGGTCTCCGGAATCAAACGCCAGCCCGTTGCTTTTGCTGCTGTCCGCACAGAAAACCAGAGTGGTTCCAGTGGCTGGATTGAACATCAGGATCCGCCCAGCGGTTTTAGGTCCGCTCGGAATGTCGCTGAAGAAAATCAAACCGTCCGAACGTGCTGTTACTCCCTCTGTGAACTCGCCGCCCTGCCACAGAAGTTGGGGTTCCGCATTGTCTGGAAACACGCCATCTGCGCCGACCAATGGCTCTGCGAGTGTCGTTAGGCACAGAACGCATGCGTAGGCAAGTATCTTCGAGATCTTCACAAAATAGCTTTGCAGCATTAGAAATCTCCGTTCTCGATTTAAGACGAATCTGGAATCAGTCACAATAGTTTAGACTTCACGTGGTCTTTTTTCTCTGCCGCAGATCCATCGAATTCAAGGATACTCAATTCCATGAAGACTCACCTGCTCGCGTTCGCCGCAGCGATTCTGGTTTCTGCTGCGTCATTCGCGGTCAATCGACCGAACATTCTCTGGATCAGTTGCGAAGACATCAGCCCGCGTTTGGGCTGCTACGGAGACACGACGGCGAACACGCCCAACCTGGATCATCTCGCGACGGAAGGAATTCGCTTCACACACGCATTTTCGTGTCACGGCGTATGTGCTCCCAGTCGAACGGGAATCATCACGGCGAACTATCCGATTGCACTTGGTGCCAATCACATGCGATCAAAAGCAAACCTTCCGCCGCATATAAAACCGTTTCCTCAGTACTTGCGGCAAGCCGGATACTACTGCACAAACAACAGTAAAACCGACTATAACCTGGTCTGGGATCAGAAAGCAACGTGGGATGACACGTCGGGAAAGGCTCATTGGAAAAATCGTCCGGACAAGACTCAACCATTTTTTGCTGTCTTTAATCTGACGATGACGCACGAAAGCAAAATCTGGAAGAGTGGCTGGAAAGGCGTTGTATCAGATCTGAAAGAATCAGAACGTCATCACTCTGAAGCCATGATCGTGCCTCCACTGTATCCGGACACGCTGGCTGTACGCGAAGATCTCTCACGACTTGCCGATATCATCACCGTCATGGATCGCAACATCGGACAGCTTCTTAAGGAACTCGATGACGCTGGTTTGGCAGATGACACAATTGTGATGTTCTGGTCCGACCATGGTGATGGTATGCCGCGAGCGAAACGCTGGCCGTATGATTCCGGCACACGCGTTCCGTTGATCGCACATGTCCCAAAAAAATTCAAGACCCTGGCCTCTGTTGGTTCACCGGGATCAACGGACGACAGGTTGATCAATCTCATCGATCTTGGTCCAACGGTGCTGTCACTGGCTGGAGTTGCGATACCGGACGGACTCAGCGATCAGCCATTTCTTGGCTCGTACCAGCCGCCGGATCGCGAATTCATCTACGGAGCTCGCGATCGCATTGACGAAAGGTTCGACCTTGTCCGTACTGTGCGAAACCGCGACTTCCGCTACGTCCGCAATCTGATGCCATGGCGGCCGGCATTGCAGAACATCGCCTACAGCGAACAAAACGCAACTCGTCAGGAAATGCGGAAGCTGCTCGCGGAAGGGAAACTCGCACCGCAATCCGCTCAATGGTTTCAAACGCCACGAGCAGCCGAAGAACTTTATGATCTGAACGCCGATCCCTGGGAACTTGTAAATCTCGCCAAAGACCCAGCCCACGTCGCCACTCTAAAAGCCTTATCAGCTGAATGCGACCACTGGCAACTGGAAGTCCGCGACGCGCATCTGATGCCGGAAGCCATGCTGGATGTTGCCGAGCAAACAGCCGGCAGCCGCTGGATGGTTCTGCATGGACGTGACGGTATGGCTCGCACAGAAAAACTTCTGAATGCCGCCAAAGCGACCGCACAGAGCGTTGCAGGCCAGTCAAAGATTGAAATGCCACAACTTGATACCGATCCAGCGGTGCGCTGGTGGCAGGTGATGGCCTGCAGCAAAGCCTCAAACGTCGGCGACTTTAAAGCGATTCTGGAGGCCGAAGTAAAATCCGACGAACCTGCCATCCGCATCGCAGCCGCAGGTGGACTCGCTCGCATGGGCGATCTGACAACGGCTGCGGCTATTCTGGAGGAATTGCTAAATCACAAGAGCGTATTTGTGCAGCATGCCGCCATTCTGGAAATCGACGAAGCCGGACCAGAACTTATCTCGCTCACGAAAGACAAAATTAAAAACACCAGCGACAACGAATACTGCCAACGACTGGCCGATCATGCTCTGAATCGCTGAATGGCATCCGCAAAGCGTTCGGCGGAATCCGCATCATAGGTGAGGTACAGCGATGGTTCGATCAGTTCAAGCCCCATCACCGCCTGCTGACCATTTGACAGTTCCACCAGATCCACCCGACCATACAACGTCTGCTGCGGCACAGGCTCCAACGCCCGTTTCGCGCATTCGATGAGTGCCGAATCTGGCTGGATCGGCTGAATGTGGCTGCCATGTTCTTCCTGGACTCGAAAGTCGCCGGCCTTTGGTGTCTTCAGCACACTGTGACTGTGCTGCCCGTCGAAAAACATATGCGACGTTTCGCCGTATTCGACCACGCTTTGGACAAATGGCTGCAGCAGTGCCAGCCTGCCGCGATACAGAGTTTCAATCTGTCGCAGCAGATCGTCGCGAGAATCCGGCCGCAGCCAGAACGTATCATTCGCGTTGGCGCCGATAACCGGTTTGATCACGATCTGGTCTGATCCGAAGGCATCAAACATTCTTCGAAGCTGCGACTCGGTCGGGCTCTGTACAAACTGAGTCGGAACGATAACGATTCCCAGATCATGCAATTGCTGCAGATACGTTTTGCGAACATTCCAGCGGACAACAACGATGGGATTCCAGAGTACAGCACTCGATGCGTCGATGTTCTCCAGGACTGCCATGAATTCATCGACTGAATGTTGATAATCCCACGGAGAACGAATGATGACCATTTCGTAGTCATCCCAATTGACTTTGGCATTTCGCCACGATACGTACTCGACCGCGATCCCACGCACAGCCAGACAGTCGGACACGAGGGCGTCGTAGGAAACGAAACCATCAAGACTGTCCATAGTGAGAAACGCAATGCGACTCATCATATTCAGAATCCCCAAAGCGCTACTCAACTTCTACGGTCGTTGATTCTGCCGCTCCGTTCCAGCCGCTCAGATTCTCGAACAGTGCAGGATCGGAACGATCGGACTGAAACAGTTTGCACAACGTCGCCTGCAATTCGCCAAGCTCCTTCAAGGCTGTCGCATGTAATTCGGATTCAAGCAATCCCTTTGACTCAAGGAACCTCAGCCAGGCTGGCATCAATTCAAATGTGGCAGCAACCTGGTGTTGCAGTGGATTCATGAAGTGAAGATGTTGAGCCAAGTAGCGGTCAAGTGTATTAAAATCCGGACACAATACATTTTTCGGCGGCTTTGGTTTTGGCTTTGGTGTCGTCTTCTTCCGAGGATTCATGATCAACTCCATCGGGCTCTGTCGTGGCTCAAGCCGACCTGCCGATCTATCACAAATGTAGCTGTATATTTTTGAAGTAGCCAGTTTTGCCTTTGTGTAAGGAACTCCTTCAACGCGGCGAGCATATGAGATAAAACTATTCAGGAGGCACGACAGGTCGGACCTGGAGTCGGACGTCAGACTCAACTTGTCATCGTCGTCGTATCGATCACTTCGTTGTGGACCGATCTCCGTTTTAAAATCGCTGAGCGAAAAAACTCTGTCCGATTGACCACTCATGGATTTTATGTATTCGAAAAAATGCTCCAGTTGCAGGTCTTCGAAATAGTAGCTGACCGCTTGAATTAGTTCCTGATCGTCATCACTCAGTTCGTCGGCTTTCTCCAACCGTTCGAACAGCACACAATCCGCTCCCCAATCTCCGAACGTGTTTTTGCCCCACAAAATGTCGTCTGAATCTCTAATGTACGGCCACGCAATGTGGGCGATTTCTGACAATTCCTCCAGCATCCCGTGATAGGCCAGTTGATCCACAATCCGAGCATAGAGATCCACATCACGTTCGGCAATCTCCGCTATCTCGGGAACGAGGGCTTTCACACGCTCACGTCTGCCACCTGCGATCAAGTTCTTGATTCGCATTCCGAGATAGTAATTGCGGCTTTCCGCGTAGACATCCGGGAAACGTTCTCGCAGCTGTTCAATCAGATTGTCCCAAACATCACGCTCGTCTGAGTTGATCGTGCTTTGATAAAGCCTGTTTAACATCTCAAACGCCATTTCGTCGTCCATTAATTCAGGATCGTCGAGCGTCTTGATGTACAATTCCCGGCGAACGTCTTCGGTCGCTTCCTCGAACTCTTTCCATCGCGCGTTGATCGCGTCCAACTTCGGATCGGCCGGTTTCGGAGACGGAACGCTTAAAGCATTCGACCTGACTTTCCCGAAGCCGTGAGTCTCTACGAATGCCGAATCTACAGCGGCATTGTCCCGAGCGTCATTCGACCTGAGGAGCAAGTTTGCTGGCTTCGATTGCTCTGCGACTTGATCCGCAGCAAGACAGCACTTTTTGTACTTTTTCCCACTTCCGCAGTGGCACTCGTCGTTACGTCCGGTTTTCATCTTTGTATACACCTCCAAAATTGTCGCGTGGATTTTCGGGTAGATTGAATAGGTATGCAAGTGATCAGCCAGTGCTCTCCCAGTAGTTCTGACCATGAGCTGTGTTAAACTGCACGAAGGAATCTGAAGACACAGCGATCATGCAAGGAGTATCTCGATGAAACGCAGCGAGATGTTGGCAGCGATTGAGGATCGCAGCTCGCTCTGGGACGTAATCATTATCGGTGGCGGCGCGACTGGACTCGGAGCGGCGGTCGAAGCGGCGTCGCGAGGCCACAGAACGGTACTTGTCGAAGCTGAAGATTTTGCAAAAGGGACTTCCAGCCGATCGACGAAGCTTATCCATGGCGGCGTGCGGTACCTGCGGCAGGGGCAATTTGGAATGGTGCGGCAGTCGTTACTTGAACGGCAGCGGCTGCTTCAAAATGCTCCTCATGTAGTGCATACACTCGAATTTGTTTTGCCAACATATCGCTTCGGAGCACAAGCGTTTTATTATGCGGGTCTTAGATCGTACGACATACTCGCCGGCCAATGGCTTTCCGGCCGCGCGCGACTACTGTCTCGCAACGAGACATGCAAACACCTGCCGACTCTGCGCGATAAAGGACTGCGGGGCGGTGTGTTATATACCGACGGGCAGTTCGATGATGCGAGACTGGCAATTACGCTTGCTCAAACCGCTGTGGATCAGGGGGCCATTGTTGCGAACTATCTGTCAGTGGTGCAACTTGTCAGAACTCAGCAACGCGTCACAGGTGTCGTCGTGCAGGACGCAGAATCAGGAAATGAAATGGAACTGCGCGGCAAAGTCATCCTGAATGCGACAGGCGTATTTGCCGAAGATATTCTGAAGATGGATGACGACCAGTCTTACTCGCAAGCTTCAGAGAATCGTCCCGAAGTCGTTCCGAGTCAGGGATCACATCTGGTTTTCGACGCTAGTTTTCTTCCGGGCTCCAGCGCGTTGATGATTCCGGAAACTGATGACGGGCGAGTCTTGTTTGCCATTCCATGGCACGGAAAACTGCTGCTGGGCACGACCGATATCGCGGTAAAAAATGTCACTCGCGAACCGCGTCCGATGTCACAGGAAACAGCCTATCTTCTGGACTACGCTGGTCACTACCTGCAACGAGCTCCCGTTGAATCCGACATTCTCTCACGTTTCGCGGGATTGCGTCCTCTTGTCGGCCACCGATCCGGCTCAGAAAAGACCTCCAGGCTGTCGCGAGAACATGAGATCTACACATCGGCCAGCGGACTTATCACCGTCATCGGTGGTAAATGGACCACGTACCGACAGATGGGCGAAGATCTTATCGACAAAGCCGAGACCAACGCCAATCTTCCACACAAGCCTTCGCGAACAGCATCGCTGAAACTCCATGGATGTCCGACAGATGCTGCGACAGATGTGGCTCATCTGAGAAGCGTCTATGGCAGCGATTCGGAAAAACTGGAATCACTCATCCGAACGACGCCAGAGTTGGCGACCGCCATACATCCTCGGCTGCCCTACCGAGCGGCAGACGTGATCTGGGCCGCCAGATTTGAAATGGCTCAAACCATCGAAGATGTTTTGGCTCGCCGAACGCGTTCATTGTTCCTCGACGCAAGTGCCGCCTTGGAATCTGCAGAGTATGTTGGCAAGTTGCTGCAGCAGGAATTGAATCGCAGTGATGGATGGAGGCTGGAGCAGATTCAGCGATTTTTAGACGTAGCCCTTGGATACAGTGAATAACAGCAATGACAATCCGTTG
>JAYVNW010000582.1:0-2442 GCA_043758225.1 Candidatus Kuenenia sp.
CTGGCGTCGATGTATGTTGACCAGTTCACGGACAGAGACATGGCGCGAGCGATGTCAAAAAAATATGGCGTGCCGATTTTTGATACGATCGAAAAAGCAATCACCGTGGGCGGTAATCAGATTCCGATTGATGGCATCATCAGCATTGGAGAGCATGGAGATTATCCCTGGAATGGGTTGGAGCAACATCTGTATCCTCGGCGAAGATTCTTCAAAGAGATCACGGATGCGTTCGTGAAGTATGGCCGCGTCATTCCCGTCTTTAATGACAAGCATCTCGGGCCGGCATGGATAGATGCGAAATGGATCTATGATCGGGCCGTAGAGTTAAAGGTCCCGTTTATGGCGGGTTCGTCGATGACAGTTGGTGCGCGTACACCCGAGATTTCGATTCCGCTGGGGAGCGATATCGAAATGGCCGTAGGAGTCGGCTATTCCGGTCTGGATATTTATGGAAGTCATGCCTTGGAGTTTTTTCAATGTCACGTCGAACGACGACGCGGCGCGGAGTCTGGCGTGCGTTGGGTGCAGTGCCTGGAGGGCGACGCGGCCTGGAAGACAATCGATGACGGTACCGTACCCCAGCATCTATTTGAAGCAGCATTCGCCGCCGTGCCACATGCGATAGAAAATCCACGCGACGACAAACAGGTGGCCCTGTTCCAGTTTGAATACAATGACGGCTTTCGTGGATTTGTCTTCATGCTTCCGGAAGCTGCAGCGGGTACATCCATCGCGATCAAACTGCGTGGCCAGTCAGAACCGCTGGCAACTCGATTCGACGAAAAGGCAGAACCACGTCATCCGCATTTTGCGTGGTTGTTAAAAGGAATCGAGCGCATGGTGCATTCTGGGCACCCAAGTTATCCAGTGGAGCGTACATTGCTGACAAGTGGCATTCTTGATCGCGTGCTGACGTCGCGGTTTCGAAAACACGAAAAGCTGATGACTCCTGAATTGGCGATTCAATATCGACCTGTCGACTATCCACACGCTCCACGGCCCAGTCTTGATTCCGATCCGAATGTCACTCAAACGCAACCGGAAAAATCGGGCATCTGAATCTTTGATCCTACTCCTGAACTGAAGCCCCAAGCAGGGAATTGTGATGTCTGAACCGATTGAGCAAGCGGCCGTCATGGATGTACAGCCGCGAAGTGTCGGACACGAACGACTTCCGCAGGTTCTCGGGTTGTTCGACGCAACGATGATTGTTGTCGGATCAATTATAGGGTCGGGTATCTTCCTGAAGATCAGTGCGATTGATACGGCACTGCAACAGTATGGTTTTTTGTCGATCATCGGTACGTGGCTCTTCGTGGGGATTATTACGCTGTGTGGCTCACTGGCACTGGCGGAATTGGGAGCCATGTTTCCGCATGCTGGCGGACCGTATCTCTACATTCGAGAAGCCTTTGGAAGTCTGCCCGCGTTTCTTTGGGGCTGGACTGAATTCTGGGTGGTGCGAACTGGTTCCGTCGGAGCTCTGGCCTGCGCAACCGTACTCTATATGAACGAGGTTCTGCCGATGTCACCGCTGGGACAGACGGCTGTCGCGTTGACGATCATTATAGGGTTGTCGGCAGTGAACATGTTCAGCACAAGGGCCGGCGCTGGTGTTCAAAGTGTGGCGACAGTTTCCAAGGTAACGTTTCTTGCCGCGCTCATTATTCTGCCGTTCGTGTTTCAGGTGACGGACTTTTCGCGACCGCAACCACTTTTAAATATCCCCACAGACGGTGCAGGTATTTCAGCTTTTTTAAAGGCTCTGGGAATTGCCATGGTCGCTGTGCTGTGGCCGTACGACGGTTGGATAAATCTAGGGCCAGTAGCGGAGGATATTCGTGATCCCAAACGGAATGTGCCGCGAGCCATGGCGATTGGTCTTGGCACTGTGATCGTGGTCTATCTGGGAGCAAACCTCAGTTATCATCTGGTTTTGCCAATGAGTCATCTGGCTCAAAGTGGTACGGTTGCCGCTGATGTGTTTCAGACGATGTTCGGTCCGGTGGGAGCGAAAATTGCGGCGATCGGGGTCATGATCTCAACATTCGGAGCCACGAATTCCAACATGATTACCGGGCCTCGGATCTATCTGGCGATTGCTCGTGATGGACTGATTCCATCATGGCTGCATCAAATTCATAGCACATTTCGGACGCCGGTGAATACCATTCTGATACAGGCGGTGTGGACGATTTTCCTGGTCATTCTGTTTTCCGTCTGGAATCCAAACGAGCCCGCTGTCGCGGCAATGCCAGTGGTTGCAGATGCCATAGAATTGGGCACTGAGTCCACTGGATCCATTGCAGTTGTCACAAACATCGTTGGGTCAGCTTCAACTCCAAGTTCCGCAGAACAGCATTCACGGAAAATGAAGAGTGCATTCGACAACCTGACAGATTCGGTGATCTGCGCTGGGCTGATTTTCTACGGGATGGC
>JAYVNW010000583.1:0-1626 GCA_043758225.1 Candidatus Kuenenia sp.
ATCTGAGCGACTTCGTCAATCTGCTGCTGTCGCATTTTCAGCAGTGCCTGATGCTCTTCCAGCTCATGTCGCAGGGTCGTCATCGCGGATTTTTCTTCCGCGAACTCAGCAGTCAAAAAAGTTTGTGCGACCTTTACAGCCAGCTTAGCGGCAGTAGTCGGGGCAATAACTGGAGAAACAGACTCGTTGATCGGCCGGACATCGACAATTGCCGGAGAGCTCAAGCATGTTCGTGAATTGGCGGCCGGTTCGAATGACTGCGATATTTCTTCCAGCAGGTCGAATCGAAACGAAACCGGGCCGAAGGAAACGACATCGCCTTCAGTCAGTACGCTTTTTCCGTTGACGAGTAAATCGTTAACCCAAACCCGTCCATCAAGTCGGTGAACCGAAAATTCGCCCGTTTCGCGGATGAAGCAGCAATGTGAAGTCTCGGCCCCGGAAAAACTCAAACGGAACTCATTTTCTGAGGCGGAACCACAGCGATATGTGCCGTCGGCCGCTGCGCGAAACGATTCACGCTGACCTCCGTACATGGGCGTCAGTACTGGAAATTGAGTTGTGGACGTGTGTACGGACCGTATTGTCGCAACCGACATGACGTTCTCCGAAGAACTATGAATCTCAGGATTTAGCCAAACCCCGTGCCATCTGTTCGATGACACTCGATTTCGGTTCAACACAAGCCCTTTCTGATGCCTCAGATATGGTCGTATCGATTCTATGGTCTGGCGGAAACTAGGTATATTTTGCAACCTATGAATGGCATACAACATAAAAGGATGTCAGGAGGCAACGACGTGCTGCCGAAACGCAACACACCGGAGAATCCAGGCGGTCCGGAGGAACGATTCCGGTTCTGCGGGTCGTGGGGCTCGTTTGACATCAGAAAAAAATGCCTAACACCGGGACGAAAACGCAGAAATTGAGCTGTTCAATTCGCGGCGCGCCACGAATGATGGGTGCACCGATCCTGCGGCATGCAGCAGTGAGAACGATACTACGGAGAGGGAGGTGCAAGAGAGCATCGTTTAAAGTTTGGAGGACAGTACGGTCTTTCAACAATGACGTTTGCGGAGCAGCGAGCTAGGTTCAAAGCGTACGCTTGAGGGCGGGTCCCCACGGTCCGACATTCTTGACACCGCGTTTCAGCACCTAAGGATTTATATGCTGAGATTCTCCAAACCAGGTTGTAGTACAGTGTTGAACGTCCTTCCAAATCTAACGTCGATCCGCATTAGAAACGGGATTCACTTGTCGCTGTGCCTGATTCAGGCGACGGCCTTATCCTGGGCCTTGTTAACTCCAGACCCCTTTAGCCTTGTCCGCGACACTTCATTTTCGTGGGTTCAGAGCGTCAGTGATTTACTGGTTCACGCATGCGTGTTTATCGTCCTTTCGACAACCGTATTCAGTCTCAGCTACGCATTGTATGACGAATTTCCGGCAGTCGTAGTTTTTGCGATGCTCGGCTACTGCCTTATCGTCGAGGGGCTTCAGGCATTTGTTCCAGGAAGGTGTTGTGATCCGCGTGACGCGATCGCAAATGTTACGGGCTTCGTTGTGGGTCTTGCCGCAGTCCGCGTGCTGGCCATGGTTCGGCCCGCGACAGCGCAAACGTAAGGC
>JAYVNW010000584.1:0-3005 GCA_043758225.1 Candidatus Kuenenia sp.
CGCTAGCCGCCGGTGATAGACTGCAGCATACCGGCGGCTAGCGCCTTGCCGCTCACACCATATCGGACAGTTATTTATCGATCCTTAGCCGGATGTTGAGCTGTGTCTTGTGCCCATTGGGAGCTTCATGTAACGGTCCACAGTTGTGCGGCAAAGCGGAATTTGTTCAGGGTTATCCAGGTGGCCGGACCGGGTAAAGGTCAAGAGTTTGCGGCGGCACGGGGGACAACCACTCTGGAATGCAGCCAACGTCTCTCGAATCCAGTTGCTTTTGCACCGAAGCGTCCTCTGAGGTAAAGATGAACTCCGGTCGATCCAGATCCCATGTCGCAGGAAACGCCGGGTCTTTTCCTCCCAGTCCATTCCAGCACCCGTCACGGGATGCGCTCGCTCGTGTTGAAAGCCCCAGCCCATGAAGTTGAGAATTGATCACTGGAAACACAGAGCTTCGAAAAGCGATAATTGATGATACACAGCCGATCGTTCCCCAACCCTCATTAAATCCGTCCGGTGCATGGAAGGAAAGAATACTGTTAGTCACCCGGAAGTCAGGGAAATACTGATTGAAGACCGCAACAATGTTTTCCGTATTTGAAGGAAAAATGGAAGCGGGAACATTCAGGGCGAGCAAATTCGGACAGCACGCGAATTGTTGAAAGATGCACTTGTCCATGTGATACACAACTTTGGGAGGAGGAGCATTTTCAGCCTGGCCAACATCTAAAATATAAGTATGCAGGAAAGTACTGCGCCTGATATCAATCAGGTGCTCTCCCGGACCAAAAGACACTCTTCCAGCACCTGCAAATCCAGAGCGATAAATCCCCACGTTTCTGAGCAGGCCCGTTGCAAAAGTGGTTCCGCGAAAAAAACAACGGTCTACAAAAACATCCGACACGCGACCATCCAATGCTCCCAGTGCGGAGACAAAGTTACCGCCGGTGAAACTGCAACTCTGCGCCAGTACCGTAATTCCTTCACCCTCGATCCAGTTGATTGGTATGTCCCGAGCCGCGAAATGGAGGTTTTTCAGCCAGATACTTCTGTGATGGACTTTGATGACTGACCCAGCCTGTGCTACGCGCAAGACAGGGAAATATCCCTCTGCGGCACGAATCATCAATGGCGGCAAATCAAGAGGTTCAATTTCCGCTGCCAAGGCGTTCCCAATGACGCAGGGTTCAACGGTCAAAATGCGATTCGTCCGGATCTCGACAATATCGCCAGGCACCATCGCCTGCAGTGCTTCGTGCACTTGTTCAAACATTCCTTCTTCATCGCCAACATAGAGCAGGCCCGGAATATTGCGATCTTTCTTCCCGGCCGCCAATGGTGGCAACACCTGATAACCCGACTCATTCACGGGATCCGGCAGTTTCTGATCCGTGATCTCAGCGAGTGCTGGTACATCCTTGGGGGCATCATTCTTCAGAGTAGTTTCCGGCAGGGTCGCTTTCGGTGCATCAGCAAATTTTGCCAATGGGACACCGGCCTCACCGCTGCCCGAATCGCTGTGCCGAACAATCAGTAAGCGTACTCCCAAGCCCGTGACAATCAAGAAGGCAAAGACACCACATGCAAAGAGTGCCAAAAGTACCGGCGAGTATTTCCCCCACCCCCCGGCCGTTCGCCCCGTTTTCTTCGACTCAAGTCGCCGCTTAACTTCGCCCATGCGAGGAGGTAAGATTGGATGTCGTCGCTTCTTTGTCATTGAGAATTCTTTTGCTATGCCAGCTTGACAATCAGGCTTGGCGGTTGGCATGAGGCAGGTTGATCCTCCCTAAGGTTGCTGAGGATAGCGGCGCAGGACTCGAATATCGATCGCCGAGTCCCTTCGCGGGGCGTTTTTACGTGAATTTGGCCACGTGTGCGCGTACGTTCCCAGTGACCGAGGCAGGCGTTTGGGCGGATTCTTGTTTTATCGGGATCTCGGCGCGACGTTTTGTCAGCGATTCAAGGCCCGGCGGGCCGTCAAACCCAATGCCGGTGTGCGTGAGCCACCGGAACGGAGGGGACAGGAAGTCTTCAAGGCCTGAAGGGCCGACACAGCGACCAGTTCCCGAGGAATCACCTGTGTCGGCCCTTCAGGTCTTTTCCTTTCAGTGATCAGCATTCCGGGGCCTTCGACCGCGGCAAAGGATGTATCGGCCCTGCCGGGCCTGAACCGCAGAACGTCGTTTCGCCACCGGTCTTACTGCGCGCCCATGCGAAGAGCTCATCACTTCAAATCCCGACAATTTGTGAATCCGCCCCGGCGTTTTGCAGTTTGGGATCACTCGCACGCCCCCAGCCACGCAGTGCCATGCACTTTATTACGGCCACGCTCCTCGATTTTGAGACAATGTTGGCGTACGATCCTACCAAGGAATCACCGGAAGAGTACTTTAAACGCATTCGAGCAGGGTACGGAAAGGTACATCTGGGAGGCCGTTTTCTGGAAGACGGGTCCTATCGTTGCGTTGACGGGACGATTACCGACAAGGAAGGACGGATGCATATGGGCCCGGGGCCAAAGTACTAATCGGAACTTGGAGAGAATTCGAAATGGACAATGCAGAATGGTTCTTATTTGAGAGCGACGAACGTAATACGTATTGGTCTGCCTTAGAAGACTTAATCGAAGATGACGATGGCGATTTTCTTCCCGATGCTGTCGGAAAATCGACGAAATTCTGGATGTCGGTACGAACGGATAGACCTGCCCCCGACTTGTTTTTTGCGCCGGGGACATTCTACGTCTTTAGCGACAGTGCAAGAGCGGTCGTTGCGAGTTTTCGGCTTCCTGCGGATGCGGTCTGGAAGTCTTTTGAAATTCGCTATACTAGTAGGCCAGCCGCAACACATCACTGCCTAATTCTGCCGTCCAGAGTGGATGTTTTGAATCGCAAACTTTCGGGTTTCAAAACAATGCCCCGCTTAGTCACTGGGATTGAGGATACGGGCTTCCAATTGTTTCAGGAGTAATTTTCTTTTTTTGAACGTGCTTTTTGCATGACGCCATGCCG
>JAYVNW010000585.1:0-1730 GCA_043758225.1 Candidatus Kuenenia sp.
GCTGCCAATTCCCGCAATCAAACCCCGGATTGCCCCTGTTCTTCCTCGAACGCACTTAATAAACGATGGAACTCAAGGTGAAATCGTCAATTCTGTTGCTATTGGTTGTATTGATTCAGCGTAAGTGGTGGAAACGGGTGAAGCGAATAGCAGAGAAGTGAAGCGGACAGAGAACAGATTGGACGTTGGTTTGGCCGGTGCTTGGGGGCCCGCCCCCAAACCCCCGGGATTTATCGCATGGGGCCATTAACGGAATGGTTTTTGAAGGAGCCTGAGCTGATCAGATCTGACCAGCGCAGGCTTCCGTCAACGGCATCGCAGCGGCGCTCGGGTTGCCTCCCGGCAGAGCCCTGTCTTCCGCGACGACCTGAATAAGATACGCTGTTGGTTCCTGAATGCTGAGGGAATCTTTGGACTTCCCGGAAGATTTGGCGGCACGCGTTTTGGCTCGGAGTTCCCGAGCTTCTTCGAGCTTGCGATCGCGTTCATCAAAGATCGCCTGCTGCCTGCCTTCAAGCATCGCCAGAGGCGTCACATAACCAATGGCGCTGTGCAGGCGAATGGTGTTGTATTCGAGTACGTATTTTTCCACACCGCGTTTGGCATCTTCCAGGCAGAGCGGCGACAGGGGCCGGATACAGTCGCTCTTGATCGTGCGATGGTAGCGTTCGATTTTGCCGTTGCTCTGCGGATAATACGGACTGGTGCGAACGTGTTTCATCCCGCACAGTCGAATGAAGTGCTTGAAGTCTTTAGCGATGAACTGAGGTCCGTTGTCGGAGATGATTCGGGGTGTTACGCCGGGGTATTTTTCGCGAGCTGCCTGGAGAATGATTTCGATATCGACCTCCTCCATTTTTTCACGGATGTCCCAATGGACGATACTGCGGCTGAGTCCATCCAGGACCGTGGCCATGAAGTAGAACGTCCCGGCGATATTGATGTACGAAATGTCGATATGCCAGTGTTCGTGAGCCAGGAGTGGCTGCTGAAATCCGGTTCCCTTTTTTGAGCGATGATTGTTCCGTTTGAGCAGCCCGGCGTCACTGAGAATCCGATAGACGGTGGCCGCACTGCAGGCGACCACATTGGCATCAATCATCATGTACGTCAGGCGGCGATATCCTGCGAGCGGATGATCGAAATGGAACTGCAGGATGGCCTGCTTTTCCCACTCGTCAAGCCAATGATCTCTCGGAATCCAGCCGTTGTGTTCGTAGACTCGACCGTAGTTTTTGACCCAGCTGCAATACGTGGACGACCAGATTCCGATCCACTTCTGGATTTGTCCGCCGGTGACTTCGGTTTTCTCCTGAAGCTTCTTTTCCAGCACTTCGATTTTGGCGACGTTGGCATCCTGCTGGCGTCTGACATTGGCAGAGTTCGGCTTCCGCTCAAAGGCGGCGGCTCCGTTCTCAAAGAACTGTTTCTGCCAGTTGTAGAAGTTGACGATACTCACGCCATGCTTGTCGCAGACCTGCGAGACCGGCACCTTTTCAATGAGATGCTCCCGCAAAATCCCGACTTTGTGCTCAGGCGTTAAAATCTTACGTGCTGACATCAGGCGATACCCTTTCTGGAATCGCTAAACTCCAGCACACGTTTTCACACTCGGCTCGAACTTGGGCAATACAGTTGAAGCATGGGTCGATGACTACGAACTTTCAGTGACGTCGCGACGGAATTATTATCGCAGTGCCAAATTGTGCATGAAGTGGGCTCGGCGGAGG
>JAYVNW010000586.1:0-2801 GCA_043758225.1 Candidatus Kuenenia sp.
GAGGACATTTTTCAGGATGCGTATCGCTCAAGATATCAGAGCGAACCGGATTTGCGTGTACTAGCCGCATTGCGTGAAATCCTGCAGCAGGAGGCTCGCGGCTGATGAAAATAGAACGCATCACGGTTTGCAACATCGCTTCGTTGGCGGGAACGCATTCCGTTGATTTCACTAAAGATCCACTCAGGACGGCTGGGCTGTTTTCCATCAGCGGTGTCACCGGAGCAGGCAAGAGTACGCTGCTGGATGCGTTGTGCCTTGCGTTGTTTGATGAAACGCCGCGTCTGAATCAGGTCGGTCGGTTGGCGGACCTGACGAACGGCGAGAAACAAAACGATACTCGCATGTTGCTACGTCGCAACACGGCGCATGGATTTGCCGAAGTTGCGTTTGTCGGCGTGGATCGGCAGCAGTGGACGGCTCGCTGGAGTGTTCGTCGCGGGCATAACAAGGCCGACGGCAAGCTGCAGCATGTTGAGATGGTCTTGTATCGCGGCCATATCGCGCCGGGCGGCGAAGGTGTTGTTGCGGAAGGCGGCAAGAAGACACTCGTAAAGGATGCGATCGTTGAGAAGATCGGCCTGACGTTTGAACAGTTCACACGAGCTGTCTTGTTGGCTCAAAACGATTTTGCAGCCTTCCTCAAGGCCGATGACCGGCAGCGTGCGGAGATTCTGCAGGCGTTAACAGGGACTGAAAAGTTCGAGGCTATTTCGCGAGCCGTGTTTGCACGTTACTCGGACGAAAAGAAAGCGGTCGAGACTCTGGAAGCTCAGCTGCAGGGATTTCGAGCATTGACGGATGAAGCTCGGGCGGAAGCGGATGCGGCGTTATTGTCGGCGATATGCAACGTCAAACATCTAGAGAATAGCCTGAAGGAACATGAAGCTCGGGCGGAATGGTTTCGCCAACACACAATCTTAGTGGCTGCCGTTGAGCAAGCGAAGGCCGCTTCTACGGCGGCCGTTAAACTGCGTGATGCGGCTTCGGCTCGGCGCGACGAGCTGCAGTTGACCGAAAATGTGAGTCATGCGGCGCGGGCGCTGCGGGATAATGAAATCCGAACTGAGAAGGCTGTCGAGGCAGCTCAAACGGCGTTTGAGAATGCCGAGATAGCGTTGAAGTCTCAGGCCGAAACACTGAAGGCCGTTACTGAACGCATTGTGACTGTGTCGACAGTGTTGAAGCAGGTTCAGGAACAACAGGCGGCGGCGGCTCCGCAGTTGAAGCTTGCACTCGAACTGGATGCGCAATTCGGACCGTTGCAATCGAGAGTCAAGAATGTCTACGTTGCGTTGATGAACGCCACGACTGCTTTAAACGACGCGACAACGAAACGGGATGATGTAGTCAGGCGAAAACAGGCGTTCGTGGACGAGCAACAGATTCTGGAAGCGCGACGTCAAACACTGACGGCATACGTTCCGTTTCTGAAGGAGGCTGCGACGTGGCAGCATCGACTCGATGCGGCGATCACGACAGGTTCTGCGGCCACTGAACTTCGCAACAAGCGGAGGTCGTTGACGGAAACATTGCAGACGGAACAGCAGGAGCTCAGAGCGAAACGCGACGAGTTGTTGCAGGTTCAGCAACAAGTGGGCTCTGCCACCAAAGATCTGCAGGACGCTGAAACGGCGGAGCGTATGTTTGACGGCGAGGGGTTGGCTCATCAACGTGCTGAGCTGGATACTACGCAGCGCGTACTGACAACCTTGAAGCTGGAATTGGTCGAACGTCAGAAACTCCGCGCCGATGCTGACAGCATTGAAAAAGAAATTGCAGAGTTCGAGTCGGCTCAGACCCAGGACGTAACATTGCTCAAGCAGCTTCAGGACGTGGATGTTCCAGCGGCAATCCGTGATGCTCAAGTATCGCGAGATCAGCTGGACCGGATCGTTGCCGCAGTCGATGATGATGCGCAGCGATTGCGTTTGTCATTGCAGTCGGAGCAGCCGTGTCCCGTTTGCGGTTCTGTGTCACATCCGTACCGCCATCATGCGCCATCTTTCGACGCGACGGCAGTTAAGGCTGCCAAAGATCACTGCATGGAACTGGAGACACGACGTGATCGGTTGAAGACCGATGAACAACGGCTCATCGCAGGTACACAGTCGCGACTCGATCAAATTGCCAAGCAACAAAAGGCCCGCACGAAGTTGCTGGCCATGATCGAAAGTGCTGTGTTTTCGCCTAGCGGTCATCCTGAAGTCGCGACGGTTTTGGCGTTGCCCGAAGTGGAATGGCAAGACGTCGTAGCGCTCCAACTGGACGCTGTGGCAAAGTCAGTTAAACAGATCGCGGCGGATGAGAAAGCTCAGCGTGCAGCGGCGAAGTTAACTCAGAAGCGTCGTGAAATTGTTGAAAAAGTGGCGGAGCAATCTCAATTGCGTCAGTATACGGTGACCGAACTGGAGAAGCAGACGAGTATCACTGTGACGAAACATGCGGACTGTGATTCCGGGTTGAAGAAGGCCGACGAAACGTTGCGTGACGCATTGGCTGCGTTGGGTGGACTGTTCAGCGCGTTGCCAAATTCTAACGACGAATTTACCGCCGATGCAGCCGTGTTTCGAGACACATTTGTCACCTCCACAAAATCTTGCGGCGAGATTCAGGAGCAACTGAGCGGGCTGACGACGAACCTCCTGGCGGTGAACGCCGCCATCGAACCGCTCGAAGAGGCGTTGATCAGGGCGAGAAGCGCCGTGACGACATGTGATACCGAACACACGGCAGCTGTCGGTGATCGCGACAAGCATTTGCAGCAGCGGCATCAATTATTCGAGGGCCGTGGCGTCGAT
>JAYVNW010000587.1:0-6222 GCA_043758225.1 Candidatus Kuenenia sp.
CAGTTAGATCTAGTCCCGCATAATCGCAGATTGTCAGTGTGATTCAATTCATATGCAGGAATTGAATCCAGCCATGCCTACTTTGAGATTCATACGAACGGAGATTCGATGGATCGACAAACAGAATGTCACTCAGCAACAAGGTGTACTGGCTTTCAGTTACTGCCATGATTTCTCATGCAGGACAAACTTCTGAAGCGTTCACGAGCAAGTTGTTGCCTACAAGTGTGAGACTCGCCGTAGAGCCCCATTGCCGATTACTGGATTCCTGGCCGACCGAATGATTCCAAAGCTCCCGGCCTTCCATGTCGTATGCAAAGACACCCGATTTTCCGGGAAACACAAAGACTTGCGTGCCGTCCGTTGTGGCGGAGTTGCTGGCATAACCATGTTCCGAAATATAGCCCTGATACGGATCTTCGCGATCCCCGGCAAATACGGTTTTGTCCCACAGGATTTTACCTTGCTTTCCATCCACGCAAATCAGATGACGCACAAGTTGATCTGCGCTGCCGTCGCGGCCGATGCCGTAGCCGCAACAGCATGTGACAAAGATGTGATTGGGACGAGATGAGGCAACGCTCGGCGAACGGGGGCCGTGAACCCCCTGAAATCTGCCGTGTCCACGCGATCAACCAGGGGATTGACATCCCCCGATCATCAGAAGATAGGGTTGAAGCTATTCAGCTGCCGGACGTCGTGGGCGTTCGCCTTCCGGGCCTCCACCTTGTGGTCCAGGACCACCAGGACGTCCGCCGCCAGGTCCACCTTCGCCACCAGGTCCGCCTGGACGTCCCATGCGACTGGTGAACTCTTGAGCGAATTTCATCATCTCTGATTTATCAAGTTTGCCGTCGCCGTCTGCATCAAAGTGCATGGCGTGTTCAACCAACCGTTCTGGATTTGGAGGTCCCATTGGTCCACCTTCCGGTCCTTGTCCGGAACCTTGGCCACGTCCTTGAGGTCCTTCGCCTCGCCCTGCACCGTCTCGTGGTGCGCCTTCACGACCACCATCACGAGGACCGCCTTCACGTCCCGCACCTTCACGTCCCGCACCTTCACGAGGACCGCCTTCACGTCCACCGCCATCCGGGCGAGGTGGTCGCATTTCGTCGTCGGTCAGTTTGCCGTCGCTGTTCTTATCCAGCGTCAACAACGACGCGGTTGCCGCTTGAAGTTCTTCAGCAGAGATCTGGCGATCTCCGTTCGTATCCAACGCCGCTACCAGAGGATTTGGCATTGGCGGACGACCGGCTTCGCCTTGTTCGCCGTCACGACGTTTGCCTTCAGGTGGCGGACCTTCGGGACGATCTCCACCAGGCGGACGTTCTTCGCGCGGTGGCTGAGCCATCACGGACATTGTGACTGATGCACCCAACAGAGCCAGCACAGCACTGGCCAACAGAAACTTCTTCATGGTACTCGCCTTTAGTAAAAGAAACGGAACTTTATTGGACGGGACTTTGGTCCCATCCGTGTCACTTTCAGGTCAGGACGGGACTGGAGTCCCGTCCTGCATAAACAACTCACGGCTCTTCTTCATCAACAACTCGAAATACTTCGTTCGACTTAAACACTGTTCGCGGACGATTGGCAGGCTTGAATTCAATATGGCAATCCATCAAAACACCAACCGCCGCGTCAGCAGGAATTTCGATCTCCACTCGCAGAATATCGCCTTCGCGTTCGATCGAAAGTGCTTCAAACGGGCCGATCTGAACCCAATCAGGCTTTCCATCCGGCACCGGTGCTCGATTCGCTTTTTCAGGAGCTAGCTCAATCGACAGCTGATGTCTCTTACCCGGCGAAGCACTTCCAGGTCGCACTGAAGCGATCACTCGGGGCTGACGGCTTTCCCCTTCGCTGTTATCGACAATCGCTCCTTCCTGTGCGCCGCGCGGGCCTCGCATATTGGCAGGTTCGGGCACTCCAGCATAGCCGCCAAGAATGTATGGAAACCGACCAGGTGTCGCATGATAATGATAGCCTCGCACATCGTCCTTGTGGCCGTTGCAGACGTCCAGAGCATTGTCGCCCGTCATGTCTTTCGCCATCACGTCTCTGAATTCGTACGGGCCATAAACGGGAAAACCATCAAACGCAAAACCAATCACTGGCGAATGCGTTTTACCGCTGTCATGGAATGGTGACTTCACGCAGACCGGATACTTATGGTAGTGATAGACGCCGCGTTGTTCCGGATGACCGCAGCACGAATCCAGCCAGACTTCCGAATAGCCTTCGACGGCGTTCATGCCGCCAGCTTCGAACGGATTGAAGAATACTACGCCGTTCAGGGCAAAGCCGATTGGTCCCATCGGAACGCGAGTGATATGGTCGTTGAGTTTCGGCTCCAGCGGAAGTTTGAACCGAAAGCTTTGCACCTTGATGCTGTTCGGGTTGCCCGAATTTGGAAACACGGCCGTCGGATGATTCGGATAACCCTGGCTGTCGAGGATGATGTGTGTTGCATCGTGCCGCACTGTCAGATTGTTGATACCGTCGTCGTTTGAATCCTTGCCGTGATAGGAAAACAAATCCAGGTATCGGTCAGCATCTTTGTAGTAGTAGATGGCTGGTTCTGCTTTGGTGACGTACCAATGCCCGGCAAGATGTGTCAGTGACGATGGATCAACTTCGCCATCAGCCATGGTGGTATGTGCCCACAGTAAGCAAAGCATCAAGGTGGTTTGAAAAGTGAGAAACATAGTTATTCTCCGACATTGACCAATGGCAACCGAACAACAAACATCGATCCCTCGCCAACATTTGATTCACAGTTGATCGAGCCTCCATGCGCCTCCACCAGACTCCTGCAAATTGATAGTCCTAAGCCGCTGCCGCCATGCTGTCGAGAACGCCCGGTGTCGACTCGATAAAAGCGTTCGAATACATGAGGTAAATGTTCTGCATTGATGCCGCAACCGCTGTCGCGAACAGACAGCAACGCGTCGCTGCCTTCCGTTCTGACTTCGACAGAAATCTTTCCGCCGGAAGGAGTATGCTGAATGGCATTGTCGATCAGATTGATCGGAATCTGTAACAGAAACCGGACGTCTGCAGAAACACCGACCATCATTTCCGGTGCTGCACATTCCAGTTCTATTCCGACGGAAATGGCCTTCTCCTGCAGCTGAGTAACGGCATCCTCGGCAACACTTCGCAGATCGATTGTTTCTTTCCGCAGCTCGGAATAATCAGAATCGGTGCGAGCCAGGAGCAACAGTCCATCCACCAGTGATCGCATTCGTTCTGCTGACTTCAGGCATGTCTCAAGAGTCTGTTGATACGATTCGGCGGAACGTGGCTGGGACAGCGCGAGTTCCGTTTGAGACTGGATCACGGCGAGCGGTGTTCGCAGCTCATGCGACGCGTCCGCAGTGAATTGAGTTAATCGCTGAAATGAATTCTCAAGTCGTTCGAACGTGCCGTTGAGGACAGTGCCTAATTGCACCAATTCCTCATCGAGATGTCGCGTTTCAATTCGGCGATCGAGGTTCCTTGCTGAGATCTGAGCGGCTGTTTCGGAAATCATCTGAATCGGTTGCACCATTCGTCCGGAAATCCACCAGCCCCCCACGATTCCCACAACAAGTGTGCCGCCGGCCATAGTTGCGATCTGAAAGCCAAAGCGATGAAGCTTCGCCATGTCATGAGCGAGTGGACGGCGAACGACAATCGTCGCCTCCTGCGGGCCAAGCATCGCAGCTTCAATGAAGCCGTCGCCTCGTGTGATTTGCGGAGGATGACCAATACCTGTCGGCATTTGCAAGTCTCCCAGATCATTGGATTCCGCGCCGTCGCTTCGTGCCAGCACAGAACCATCGTGTCGCCAGATCGCAAATTCCATGCGATCAATTGGTGGTCGCGGACGATCATCGTCATCCGTCGCAGGTTCGGGCGGGAGACGCGGCTCTAAAGGCCCCCTGCGCCCCGGCGGGCCCATTGCCGAGTCGGGACCTCGGTCATTTGGTGGTCCCATGTCCGGACGTCGGTCACGGGGCGGTCGAAATTGAAACTCAGGCGGCAACTGGCCCACGGCAAATTCCGTTGGAAAGACATCGTCAGGCCTCCCGTTTCGTTGGTCAGGATGCGGTGGATTCTTCAGATTCCCATTACGAAACGGGCCTGGCCTTCCGTGGCGAAGACTGACGTCCAGGTATTGAGCGGTGGAGACAGCTTGCAACGTCGCACGTTCGTTCACATCCCGGTCGGCACGCCAATACACGAGGCAGCCGAACACAATAATCGACAATGCGTAAACCGCTCCGTACCACCACTGCAATCGTCCGCGGATGGATCTAATCATGGAGGATGTACCCCTGTCCGCGACGCGTCGTAATGAAATCCTTTCCCAGTTTGCGTCTTAGATTCGAAACGTGCACATCAACCAGATTGGACAGACTGTCTTCATTCTCATCGAACAGATGTTCGTAGATCTGAGTCCTTGAAACGACTTGTCCGCGATGCATTGCCAGCAGTTCCAGCAACGAGAATTCGCGCGGAGTGAGCAGCAACAGCGTATCGCCGCGCGTGACAGTCTTCGCCTTCGTATCCACCGTCAATTCGCCAACGAGGATCTGTGACGTTGCCAGTCCTGCCGAGCGACGAATGATGGCACGCAGCCGCGCCTTGAGTTCTGTGAGATGAAACGGTTTTGGCAGATAATCATCGGCACCGCCATCGAGACCGCGAACTCGATCAGTCACGCCATCACGGGCCGTGAGAATCAGCACCGGCGTTTTATGAGTTTGTCGCAATTGTTCCAACACTTGCCAGCCAGTCAGTTTCGGCATCAGCAGATCAAGGACGATCGCGTCATATTCCCAGCTCCTGGCTTTGAACAGTCCATCCTGCCCGTCAGCCGCTTCGTCAACGGCGTACCCGTCCTCTCGCAGGACCTGAGCGATCGTGCGGAGCAAATCGGGTTCGTCTTCAACAACAAGGACTCGCATGGTTTTCAGATTCGAGTTTTCGGTTTATGGAAAATCGCCGTATGTGAGGAGATAGTACCAACCTGTACCTGAAGGCAGCGTGAAGACACAAAGATTTTTCGTTACCGTTCACGCGGGTAAGTTGCACTTGGGTCCGTTTAAGGAATTTTGTCAGCGTCCGGACACGGATGCCAAAGGCAAGTTCTTGAGGCTCTTCTGAATCTCGTTCGTCAAAGCCCGGTCAAACCCGCCCAACGCGACCAGTTGATAGCCAGTCTTCGACCGCTTCCGTGTGACAATTCCATTTCGGCGTCGAAGGTTCGAATCCTGACAACGGCCTCGCGGGATGCATTCAGAATAGTTGTTCCGCGCGGGCTGCGACCGTGGCCCATCTCTACTCCTGGGAAGTTTTAACGTCTCGCCCATTGAGTATCGACAGCAGCCGAGCGCGATCGATTCGCGCGGGATCGATCCAGGCGATCGCCTTCCCCTCCCGGAAGCTGGCGGTCGCTTGCTCGACACCTTCACTCCGGATCATGATCTGATAGACGGCCAGGGAGCAGGCCATGCAGTCGAGGCCGTAGATCGGGAACTCGACCCGCTCCCACTTGTTGCGAGGGGTAATCGATTGAGCTCTCGCACCGAGTGTCGATCGGGACAGTTGGCCGATGCGATTGTGAATCCGCTCCACCATCTGATCGGGATTTGCGTTGCGAAACACGTCGCACTCCGGGTCATAAGCCAACGTCATTTCAGCGGTGTCGAAGTCGACCTTTTGAATCGCCACTTCGGGGAAGTTGGCCAGCAATGACTTCAAAGTCTCGACCCGTTCCGGCATGAACAACCCGGTGACTCGGAGGGTCAGTGTGTGTGTGTCGCTGATCGTAATGGGCTTCCGGGACGGAGACTCAGTGGGCACGGGCGGCGTGCGAATTGCCTGCACAGGCGGCAGGTTCGCGGTCATGAACAGAACTTCGGAGTCTGGCGCCTGTGAGGTCGACGGACGGGGGGTCGGCAAACGGAACTCCGTTCCTGCCGGTTCGATCAGCGGGCGTCCGGCGAACAGCGGACTCGCGACGACCTCGTGCAGCAACGTGCGGAGGCCGCCTCCCTGCTCCCGCGTGCGAGAAACAATCGCCTGGATGGCCGCGCGATCCGAAAAGCGAACCTCTCGACCCGTCGCATAGATCATCAGTTGCCGAGCCAGATTGTCCAGCAGGCGATCGGTCTCATTCGCCAGCAACGCCTGGAATTCGCGAACGTTTTGAAACGACTGACCTCCGGGGAG
>JAYVNW010000588.1:0-5500 GCA_043758225.1 Candidatus Kuenenia sp.
TCCATGCGGAACACGAATTGATCATCAAAGTGCTGTGAGATCAATTGATCGTATCGATTTCTGCCACCGTGTTTGTCGCAAACAACCAACGTCGCCATATCACTGGTTACTGCGTTCGCTGAGCAATAATCGGTCAGATCTCGGACAAGTTCCATCGTAGCATTTGACAATACAACACCCTTGGAATCTGCCTTCGCGACAAGATCGTTAAACTCTTCGGGAAACATAAATCTCGCACGAATTCCGAGCAGACGAATGCCGCGCTCTTCAAGTTCCGAGTTCAGCGTAACCACCCACTCGCTGATATGCTCTTCGCTGGAATCAATGGGTAACGAGAGTCCAGGTGAAGTGTTCCAGGGTTCGGCCTGATAGGCGGCTGAAAATGCGTCTCGTTGAGATTCCATGCTAACGCTGCGGCACAATTCATCAATCGATGCTGTTGTGGCGTGAAGAAGAGTTGAAAACGCCAGTACGGCAACTTCCAACGCTTCCAGTCCCTCACCTGGTGAAAACACCTTCTTGGAATCCGCCACGTGCAATCGTTGATCGCCACGTTCAGGCGCACAAGTGAGGACCGCTTTCAATTCATTCCACAGATCAATCGGTTCGACGCCGTCAGGCAGGAGCCATGCGGTCGCCGCAATGGTCAGTGGTCCCAGGTTTGGTCCGTAACCCGCTTCGTCCGTTCCAATGAAAATCCTGGCCGCCATGGTAAGTTTTTCAGTAGCCACCGTCGCCAGACGGTCGGGAAAATCCAGACTTCCACCGTCTGGCGACGATGGCTGCTGTATTTTAGTCATTTTTCGCCAAAGAAAAACAATCGACGAATGGCATGTAGCAGACCTTCGGGCGTTCCAGCCTTTGCTTCATCCTTGAGAGCTTCCAGCGGCGGGTGCAGGAGCTTGTTTACGATCCGCTGGATCGTGGCTTCGATCGCCTGCCGCTGAGGATCATCAAGCGTCGGGATTTTGCGATAAAGCCGGTCGAGTTCACCGCGACTGATATCGTACCAGTGTTCCCGAAGTCGATGGATCACAGGACCGGTGGCGCGGTGATAAATTTCCTGCATGAATGTCTGCGTCTGGTTGGCAATAATGACCATCGCCTTTTGAACTTCCGCCTCGCGTGCCATCCGATTGCGATTGCAGGTTTCTTCAAGTGCGTCAATGTCGTACAGGAAGACGTTGTCGTCCACTGATGAAATTGCCGGATCGAAGTCGCGTGGAGCAGCAAGATCCAGAATAAACACTGGATGGCGATTGGATTTCGCTCTGGCGGCCGCGAAACGGGACTTGGAGATCAGCGTTTGGGATGCTCCTGTCGTGCTCACAATCACGTCGGCCTTAGATAGCCAGGCATCCAAAGTGGAATAATCCACCGCTTCGCCACGGAATTGCGATGCCAGACGTTCTGCGCGGTCTCGATTACGATTCGCAACGACAATCCGGCAAGCGCCTTCAGACTGCAGATACGTCAATGTCTCTTGTGCCATTTCACCGGCACCGATCACGAGGACCGTTTTGTTGTCGAAGCGACTGAAGATGCTTTTGCCGAAATCACCGACCGCAACACTTGCGATTGAAACGCGTCCGTCGGCAAGTCCGGTTTCTGTCCGGACCTGTGCCGAAACTTTCAGAGCGTGTTGGAAGAGGACATTGGTCAGCGGGCCACAAGCATCGTTTTCCTGCGCGACGCGGTACGCTTCTTTCACCTGATTGACGATCTGCGGTTCACCCAGCACCATGCTGTCGATGCTGCAGGCGACCTGAAACAAATGTGATACGGCATCGACGCCGGATTGGGCGAGGACAGAATCGACGAACTCGTCTGTAGGGACATCGTGGAATGTAGAAATAAATCGCGTGATGTCGTCAAACGAGACTCCCGATTCATTTTGTTCATCCGCCGCGTAGATCTCAACGCGGTTACAGGTCGAAAGCACCACCAATTCCGAATCGGGATGCTCTTCACGCCATTGGCTGTAGGCTTTCTGCAGTTTTTCGGGGTTTGAAAACGCCAGGCGTTCTCGCAGTTGTACGCCGGCCTTGTGATGATTGCAGCTGACAACGAGCACATTCATTGCAACACCTCGTCATTGCCGGGTTTGGCATTTGTCGGAGCGTTGCTGCTTCCGGTCGGCTCTGGAGCAGGCGCGCCGGAATGAAACGAAGTTAAACTGCCGGAGCCTGATAGAATCATCAGCCCGAATACAGTTGTCAGCAGGAATCCACCACTCAACAATGACAATTGTGCAACCGCTTTGCCGGTTTGATGCGAACTCGAAAGGACTCGGATAAGAACGGCAACCATAGCAATCCAAATGGCGACGGTCGTCACGATCTGGGGATCGGACAACTTAATGCTCCGAGCCGCATCAGAACCGTTCGGCCAGAAGATTAAAACGAATCCAGTCACGAGTCCGATCGTGAGGCATGGAATCGAGAATACGACCATCCAGCGATTTGCCGAGGTCAGATTTTCGAGGCTTGGAAGGGCGAGTTTTTGGAGCCATTGATTGCGAGTTCGCAGCCGCTGGTAATGCATAAGATACATTAATGCAGAAATGGCAGCCCCCAAAACTGCCGCGATTCCAAGTACCAGCGAAGCGGCGTGGAACATCACCAAGCGTCGCACGGCCAAAGGATCCTGGAGGCCAATCGCCTGCCGACTCACAAAAATTGCCACGATGACAAGCAGCAAAATTGCTGGCAACATAAACAATCCGTGAGCCAACTGTCGATGCGTGATCAGCAGGACCAAGTACAACAATCCGCCAATCCATGCCAGCACCAGCAGCCAATCCTGTTGACTGCTCAGCAATGGCGGCATCCCAGCAGTTTGACTTCGAGTGACTAGATAAGCAGTATGCGCAAGAAATCCAGCAGCCGTGAACGCAATGATCACAGCCCGTGCCAACGTCGATTGCCGGCGCAGCAGAAGACAGACTTCGCCGATCAATGCCGTCAGGTAGCTCAACAGAAAACAGTAGATGTGAATTTTAGCAAAGAAACCCACGATGGTGCTCTCTTTTGGGATTCAATTTGAATTTGAGAAGTCACAATCGACCACGTGTCACTCCAGGTGGGACGAACTTTTGGAAGCATAGACACATTTTGTGCGAACAGTGGATTATTTCGCATCCGTCGATGATTTTTCCTCGGTGGTGAAAGACACAGTCTTGTCAAAACGAGGGATTCATGCAGTTCTCAGGTAGACGTGCGAATAAAATTTCGCCTGTTTCTCGCCACCACTCAATTTTGCATAAGTAATTCTTCAGGGTAGACAAACAGTCTTGTGCTTAGCCGGATTGGATTGAAATTCAAAAGTTCGAGGCAAATATGCACGTGCGCCCTACGACCCGAAAGACCATTCCTTAGAAAAAAAGGACCAGATTTCTGCTACGTCGTTGATAATCTGTTAGTTTCCCATGCCTTTCTACGTCCGATAGAATCATAATGCAGTGCACACAGCGACAGCGGGTTTGCGCCTTGTTCACAGTGATTTGTTAATTTTGCCACGTTCTCAAGGTTTACTGAAATGACTTTGATTTCTCGAATTCTGCAGTCCCTGCGATGCTGCATCAGGTCATACGATCGTACGAATCGGCGTCACGCCGCCTATACGAAAAATCATCGGTTTGTTTCCACTGAACAATATGAGGCCAGAATGCTGTTGACGGCTGGATTTGCCGACCATCGAGTCATTGTCTCACTGCAAGCTGGCGTCAACCAACAGGCAATACGGGATTCCTATCCGGGATCTCAAATCAAGCCACTGGGTAACTACGGTCTGTTTCTCGTAACGCTTCCGACTGACATTACGCCCGACACCGCAATTGCAAAGTATGGTGCAACTCCTGGAGTGAATTTTGCGGAACCGGATTGGGTGATTACTCCAGAAGCCATTCCTAACGATCCGCAGTTCTCTACTCAATGGGGATTGCAGAATGTCGGCCAATCCGTTGGTGGTGCTGTCGGAAACCCGGGGGCCGATACGGATGCAACGTTGGCTTGGAACACCGCGACTGGATCCAAATCCGTAATCGTGGCGATTGTCGACACCGGTGTTGACTACACGCACGAGGACCTTGCCGCCAACATGTGGGTGAATCCTGGCGAAGTTCGGGCGAATGGCATCGACGATGATGGCAACGGATATATCGACGACATCAACGGCTGGGATTTCGGTGACGACGACGCAGATCCTAAACCTGACCCGGGTGTCGGCAACGATCACGGTACACACGTTGCAGGAATTGCGGGAGCAGTCGGAAACAATGGACTTGGGGTCTCGGGGGTTAACTGGAACGTGAGCCTGATGGCGGTGAAAGTGTTTCCTTCCGGCAATAAGAGTTTCATTTCGGCTGCCGTTGAAGGGCTTAATTACGCAGTCAATATGGGTGCCTTTGTTTCGAATCACAGCTACAACACGGGCACCGGCGGACCGATTCTTGCGTATCAGGCTGCGGTGGTTTATGCTCAATCTAAAGGGCACGTCTTCGTAGCGTCGGCGGGAAATACCGGCGCAGATAACGATGTTATCAATCACTTTCCGTCGGATTATCCATTCGACAATGTGGTTGCGGTTGCAGCAACTGACAACAATGATGTGAAGGCTAGTTTTTCCAATTACGGCCTGACGACGGTCCATCTTGCAGCACCCGGAGTTGACATTCTCAGCACGCTACTCGGTAATACTTATGGACTGAATTCCGGAACATCAATGGCGGCACCGCATGTGGCTGGTGCCGTTGCACTCCTTAAGAGCCTCCGGCCTGACCTCAATTACCAAGCGATCCTGGGAGCGATTTATCGCGGAGTTGATACTTTACCATCGCTTGCTGGCGCCACGATCACAGGTGGCAGGCTGAATTTAGACAAAGCGATTAAGCAACTTCCCGTTACCGTCGATCCCGACCCTGAGCCAAGTGTTCCAGTTGTGGTCAGTCCTGCTGGAACCCTGAATCAGCCAGTGCCGATGTTCCAATGGACAGTAGCAGCATATGCAACTTCCTACGAGCTGGAAGTGGACAGCCTGACAGCGAAAAAGCCCGGATTCTACAAACGAACAGTGGCCACTACGCAGCATGTCGCCGCATCTCAATTCGCTGAAGGTGACTATCAGACGCGAGTGCGTGCCATCACAGCCACTGGAAAGATCTCAGCATGGAGCGACTATGTCACATTCACGATCAATATCCCTGCTCCGGCTGTGCCACAGATCACTCGACCGATCGGCGACATCACGGATTCGTTCCCGACGTTTGTCTGGAGTGGCGACGCGATAACCACCAGTTACAGCTTGTGGGTGAGCAATATCACGAACCCGAACACGCCTGAACGAGTGATCTATCGCACCGCTTATTCAGACACCTCGTATGTGCATTTCTCTCCGTTAAAAGATGGCACATATCGAGCTTGGGTGCGAGCATTCAATTCCATCGGTGAATATAGTGCATGGAGCACGCCCGTTACTTTCACGATCGACGCGCCGGTTCCTG
>JAYVNW010000589.1:0-4420 GCA_043758225.1 Candidatus Kuenenia sp.
GACTTTATCCATGAGCTCGACTTTGTGGTCGGTGAATTGATGGCGACGCTCGAACACCTTGGTGTCGCTGACAACACACTGATCATCTTTACCAGCGACAACGGACCGGAAACCACCAGCGTGATTCACATGCGTGCTGACCACGATCACGACGGCGCGCGGCCGTGGCGCGGTGTAAAGCGGGACAGTTGGGAAGGCGGACATCGAGTTCCGTTTATCGTCCGCTGGCCAAACAAGATACAACCCGGCAAAGTCAGCTCTGAGCTGACGAGCCTCACCGACGTCATGGCAACCGTCGCCGGAATCATCGGCGAAAAGCTGCCTGATAACGCGGCGGAAGACAGCTTCAATATGCTGCCCGCGTGGTTCGGTGAAGATCCAAAGTCGATTCGCCCCTATCTTCTTGAGCAAGCGTTCGGCGGACCGCGAACTCTATCCATTCGACGCGGTCCGTGGATGTATCTGGATCACACGGGCTCCGGCGGCAATCGCTACGAGAGCGATCCAGGCCTGAAACCGTTCGCTCTCCAGGAGACAGCTCCCAATGCGCCGGGTCAGCTCTACAACCTTGATACCGATCCCGGTGAAATGACCAATCTTTATTTCGAACGTCCTGAACTTGTGAATGAACTGAAGAGTTTGCTTGATCAGTCCAAAGCCGATGGTCGAAGCCGCCCTGTCGGCACCCGTGAGTAAGTTTCATCGATTAACGGCGACACCGTTCAATTATTCATAACCACAGTCGGTGCAAAGCTTTTTTGTTAACGGTTTGAGTTTATCGTCGCTCGTGGCGCCAGTTGCCGTCTGCGGAATGATGATGCACGGCGGCCCGAATCGTCACCCAATTCCATACTTGCGGCACTTGCTGAAGAATGTGCTGCGCGGAAGATTGAGCCGTCGGGCGGCGAGAGCTTTGTTGCCTCCAGCGACTCGCAGAGCTTCACGCAGCTGCTGTTCTTCGGAGACGGAGAATTCGGCGTCACGGGCCGTTGACGAAAGGCCGTCTCCGTCCGCCGACCTGCGAGCCACACTTTTTACGGCCGTAATTCTGGAGGTCGAGATCGATGATCGTCCAGCTGACAACGCACGGTGAGATATGCGATTGCTATCCTTTTGAAATTCGTCAGGCAGATCGGCCATTGTGATCATTTCGCTGTCCGCAAGGACCACAGCGCGTTCGATAACGTTTTCGAGTTCACGAATATTTCCAGGCCATTCGTGAGCTTCGATGGCAGCCAATGCATCAGAATCAATCTGACGGATCTGTTTCTTCGTCTTCTGAGCTGAACGACTTAAAAAATAAAAGACAAGTTCCGCCAGATCTTCCGGACGCTCTCGCAGCGGCGGCAGTGTCAGAGCAACAACGTTCAGCCGATAAAACAAATCTGCGCGAAACTGACCACGAGCGATCATATCTTCCAGATTACGATTCGTGGCGGCGATAACGCGAACATCGACCTGAATCGTTTTGTCGCTTCCGACCGCTTCAAAGCATCGTTCCTGCAGTACACGCAGCAGTTTTACCTGCGTTTCAGCGGAGATTTCTCCAATTTCGTCCAGAAACAGCGTCCCTTTATCCGCTGCCAGAAATCGCCCCTGTTTGTCGATGTGAGCACCGGTAAAGGAGCCTTTCACGTGTCCGAATAATTCACTTTCAAGAAGCGATGAAGACAACGCGGCGCAGTTAACACACACAAGGTTCTCTTTAGCACGGTCGCTGTTGCGATGAATGACTCGGGCCAGGAGTTCTTTGCCTGTACCGCTTTCGCCTCGTATCAAGACCGTCGATGAACTGCGTGACACTTTCTTGACTTGAGACAGAACGTTCAACAAAGCAGTGCTCGTGCCACGAATTCCTTCGCGGTCAAAATCCTGTTCCGACGCGATGACAGGTGCCTGTCCGGCATCGCGCTGCAAAGACGTGAGTTCGGCTCGCAGCACGGCCATCTGCCGCTGCTGCTCGGCGATGCGGTCCATCTTCATCTTCAATTCAGCGTCCAGCAGCGACATCGTCTGATTGGCGCGAGAACTATGCAGAGCCAAAACGCTCATTTGCGCGATCGCATGCAGGAACGCAATGTCTTCTGCTGTGTAAGCACCGCCAGATCGCCGACGTCCCAGAATAATCACACCATGCAGACCGCCTTCGCCTTCCATCAAACACAGCAGTTCTGATTTCAGTTCATGCAGCAATCGTTGCACGGACGTCATCGCTTCCTGATTAGTTTGAGGAATCCGCCGGATGACAGTTTCCCCGGAAGTAAATTCGGGAACCTGCTCCGGCTTCAATTGCGCCGGGGCCAGCGTGGTGGCCTTTGTGCCGATCAGGCGAAAGTTTCCTTGGCCGTCGCGGACATACATGATGGCCGAAGCAGCATCCATGACATCCTGGCATGTCTTCAGAGTGATCTCGGCCATACCGGACGGTTCAGTCAGGTACGCCGCCGATCGGTTCAATTGCTGCATTGCGCGGTCGAGTTGATACTTTTCACTAAAGAAGCGACGATCGACGACGGTCTGCAAGCGATCACGCACCCAAAGCGTAATTCCGGCCGCCAGCAGCAAGATCAGGAATAGCGAGATCTGCTGCGTCGTTGATGCATTCGGGGGCAGGCTATAGGAATGCGCCGCAACGCCACCGAGTGCCAGCAAGGTCGCAAAGCCGCCCGATACAAGTAATGACATCATGATATACCGACGGCCCTTGTCCTCCGGATCTTCTGCCAGCATCAGTCGATGTCGGAACATGCCATGTGAATAGGCGGCCATAAACAACATACTGGCGACGAACATCGGAATCTGCCCACCTCCCAGAGCAAACTCAACCCTTTGAAAACAGGCCAGAAAGATTGTGTAACCAATCGGAATTGTAGAAAGTAGCGCCGCTCCCAGAATTGTATTTGTCTGCTCACGCTCGCGCGAAGCCTTGATTGTGAACCAGCCGTTCACAAGTTTCAGGACAATGATCAGAAAATAGATGCAGGCCAGACCGATCGATGCAAATATCGTCGTTCGAAGAACATGCAGCAATTCCGTCGAATGTCTGACCAGATCGATTCCGGACGCATTTCCGCGAAACACGACTTGGGTCAAAACGGCCAGCTTCTGCAGCACATTCATATCGCCGCTGGCGGCACTGCCATTCAGACTCCAACTGCTCCAATAGATGATGACAAGCAGAGCGGTCGAAATTGCTGCAGGGCTCAGAACTCCCAATTGAACCAAAAACTGCCGCGTGCGAAGAAATTCGGTTTCCCGTGGGAAAACCAGAAAGAAGTTCAGCACCAGAGCTGGCAGTGTCGCAGCGCTCAGAATGAACGGAATGTTCAGCAAGGGACTGCTCGCCAAAACCCACCAATGAAACCCTCCGACAAACGCTCCCATTGACGCACAGCACATCAGGCAGAAATTCTGAGAGACAACATCAAAGGGCCGATACCAATACGAAGTCAAAGCCACCGCCAGAATCGACAGCTGGCAAGCAAACCAAAAAATCGTAATCGACACCTCGCTGACGGCGATGGGACGCACCGACACATAGATGCGGTTTTCCAGCAGCGGCTTGGAAGACCGTACATTTCGATAAACCACTTCGACAAGCCGTTCAGCTGGACGCGAAGGATCCCGATTATTTACCTCCACGAGCGGTGGGACCTTCAATTCCGCCGGGTCAGATCCCGGTGCCAACTGCCCGCCAGGAGGAACCTTCGCGAAACGCAGACTGCCCATCGCAGACACGAAATCGAGAAACGTCTCAATCTCCTGACCGTTCAGTCGTACCAACTGATCACCAGGACTTGGCCGCGGACCGGTCACTCCTTCGTCGCCTGCGATCCACTGGTGAATCTCAATTCCGCCGTTTTTGTTCGATTCATTATTGGGCAGAAGGCAACGGATGCCAATGTCTGGAAAAGTCGCCACATACCACAACACAGCAACGCAATAGATAACTATCAAACCTGTCAAGGTTCCCACAACGCCCCGCAGGTCGCGTTTTGTAGATTGCGGATTTGTGAGAAAGAAGGACACTGCGGCATCACCTGTAAAAATCAGCATCTGAACAAATTTCGGCGCTCTATTTCGGCAAATTCTACACGTTGAGCGCCGAAGATTCAATGAATTCGTAAGAACTCAGCGCCGAAGTCATGTACATATCTCGGCGCTGTAATCCAGCAAAAATTGCCAATTCACTGGTCATTGGTGTTCATGTCATATTGCTGGGAATTATTTATGTAATTGGCACGTGGTGTGCATTCCATCCAAACACCCAGCCGCCCTTTGGCACGGTAATATGGCAAGTGTTGAACGAAGAATACACTCGCTGCAAGCAGATGACCCAATTTCTTGCAGCATTCCCCAGTTCTCTTCATCGTTCTGTCCCCGCACGTTGCTTACCGCCCAAAGGGCATTTTTATGCGCC
>JAYVNW010000590.1:0-5820 GCA_043758225.1 Candidatus Kuenenia sp.
GTGCCGAATTGCGGTAATCTGGGGCAATATCGCATCCGGGCTGTGAAATCCATTCAATTGGACCTTAGATTGCACTGGGGTGGTCCGCTTACTCCGCGTGTCGTTGGGTATTCACAGCTTAGTTGGCAGCGAAAACTGGTTTTTTGATGCGACGCCTGACAAGTTTTCCCAGAATGAATGGTTGATGAGTTACCGTAACTGTTTGCCGATGAACGTGATTCTTTGACGCATCGCCATGAAACGCGGATGTCACCGAAACACGCCCATAGAAACACCTTGATGACAACTGCTGTTACACAACCTCGCACCTTTGTGCTTCTTACTGGATCGACTGGACTTGTCGGTGGTTTGGTACTTGCGCGGTTGCTCGAGTGCCAGGTTCCGGTCGCTCTATTGGTGCGTGGAAATCGACGACAGACGGCAGTTGAACGCGTTGAAGCCCTCATGGGACGGCTCGAAGAACGGTTCGGAAAGCTTTTTGTACGACCAGTTGTGCTTGAAGGTGATCTTTGTCAGCCTGGCCTGGGACTTTCTGAGACCGATCGTCGATGGATCACAGCGAATTGCGGCAGTGTGATTCATTCCGCTGCAAATTTGCTCTTCAAACCAGCCAGTGAGCATCCCGATAATGAGCCTTACCGAACCAACGTTGATGGCACTCGGCACCTGATGGAGGTTACTACAGCCGCAAGGATAACGGAGTGGCACTATGTCTCCACTGCGTACATTGCCGGGCTGAGAGACGGCAGGATTCTGGAACAGGAATGTAATGTCGGCCAGCAATTTGGCAACGACTACGAACGCAGCAAGGTGATGGCGGAGGAAATGGTTCGGACATCACCGGCGATTCAATCACTCACGGTCTATCGTCCGTCGATCGTTATCGATCCGCATCCGACGACCAGCATGCGTTCCGACCAGACAATCAACAGTGCGTTTGTCATGTTCCAGGCGTTGAGCAAGCAATTTGGATTGCCGGAACGTGGTGAATGGTTTCGACGACTCGGATTCGGCGGAGAAGAACGCAAGAATATCGTGACTGTCGATTGGGTCGCGGCGATGATCGCTGAGATTTACCTCCGCCCTGCTCTACATGGTTCGACCTACCATCTGACAAGTCTGGCAGGAACATCTGCATCGATTCTGGAAGACGGCTTCCGTGCGGCAGTGCAAAGCAGCGGCATGAAACTTCCGCCTCGACACGCGGAGGCAACGGCATTGATCGACGAGCACGCTGCTCCATTTGTTGCAGCGTTCAAACCATACTTTAAAGACGACCCGAAGTTCGATCGAGCCAACACAGTTCACGCGATGCAAGTGTGTGGCGAAGCAGATTTGGAAGAGTTGACTGTCGAAAGTCTGCGTAACTTTTGCATGCGTCAAACGAAACCGTTAGGGCAAACTGTTGCACTCAACACGGAACATTCTGCGTGGACTGCATTTGTCAGCCGTGTTGAAAATCGCCTGACGCAAATCGAAAGTAAATCTCAAAATCGCGTTACTTTGATCGGCCTTGAACTCTCCGGACCTGGCGGCGGGCAATGGCTGATCGAAATCACTGCCAACCATCTGCACGTGCATGTAGCTGCCGCAAAAGCCGCTGCTGTCCGCTGGCTGGCAACTGCCAGCACTATGAATCAACTGCTCGGTGGTGAGCTGTCAGTCGAGGTTGCACTGACACATGGATTCCTCATTATCGAAAACGATGCAATGTCAGAAACATCGACAACTGAACGGCTCGTCGCCTCAACGCAATCGCATGGGAATCAACTCTCCAGCCTCATCGCCGCATTCCAGAGTCACAACAGAAGCCATCGCACTCCTTCCTCGGAGGTGGCTCATGTCGGGTGATGCGAATTCCTCGATCGTCGTGGTTGGAATGGCGTGTCGAGTTCCCGGAGCGGACAGCGTTGATGCATTTGCTGAAATGCTCTTCAACGGCCGCACAGGTTATAGCGAGCTACCTTCCGATCGTTGCGATCGATCTTTGTACTTTGATGCACAAAAAGGCAAGGCCGGAAAGTCATACACGACGCTCGGCGGAACTGTTCCCGAACGTCCTCTAGATCGCACGCTGTGTCCGCTGTCAGAAAAGGCTGAGCGACTATTCGATACGGCCCATGTCCAGTTCGCGGAAGTCGCCGCCACAGCCTGGCGAAATGCGGAACTCGTTCCGCAGGATGTAAGACTAGAGCGAACAGGCGTATACGTGGGTCACTCCGGCGGCACAAAATCGGGAGGTGGATTGAGCCTCGGCACACAGATCGAAGAAGCACTCTCGTTTGTCGATGACATTGACGCGTTTCGTCAGCTGCCTGCAAACGTTCGCCGTGAAATCGTCGCAGAAGTTTCAGCAGCCGTTCGACGCGAACGTCCTTCACGCCAACCCGGTGCGTTGCCAAGTTTCCACGCGTATCAGGCAGCATCGTTGTCTGCGAGGATTCTCGGCCTGACAGGCCCACGTGCTGTGATCGATGCCGCGTGTGCATCGTCACTTGTGGCACTGGCGCAGGCGATGCTCGCAATTAAAGCAGGTCGCATTGACAGCGCGATTGTCGGCGGCGCGACATATAACAATATCGATAACCTGATTCTGTTCTCGCATTCACAGGCATGCACAGCGACAGATTCCAGACCCTTCGATGATCATGCCAGTGGGCTCGTCAGCTCTGAAGGTTACGTCGCGATCGTTATTATGACACGGGCGCGAGCGATCAAACACGACTTGCCGATTCTGGGCGTGATTCGTGGAGTCGGCATGGCGTCCGATGGGAAGGGCCGCAGCTTGTGGGCACCGCGAATGGAGGGCCAGATTTTGGCCCTGCAGCGAGCATACGGCGACGGCGTACCGCTGGACATTGATTACATGGAGGCTCATGCGACGAGCACTCAACTGGGCGACGCGACCGAACTGGAAACGCTCCGCCGATTGTCGCAACTTCCAAAGTCGCAGATGGGACGACATCAGCTATTGTTGGGCAGCGTTAAATCCAACATCGGTCACACGCTTGAAGCCGCAGGCCTGATTGGAATGGTCAAAGTATTGACCGCCATGCAGCGCCGCCAGATACCTCCGTCGTTGCGTTATGAACAGCCAAATCGCAACTACGATTGGGGCACTGCTCCTGTGCGAGTGGTTTCCCGTACTGAACCATGGCCGGAGCGAGCCCTGCATTCTCGCCCTCGCCGTGCGGCAGTCAGCGCTTTTGGGATCGGTGGGCTGAATGCTCACGTCGTCGTCGAAGAAGCCGGCACTGGCAGCGATATGCTGGGGTCAGACCCTTTTGTTCGAGGGTCTGACCCCAGTAGATCCGAACCCATCGCAATTGTTGGTCGTGGCATCATTGTGGCTGGTGCCAAGAACCTGGATGAGTTCAAAACGTTGCTGGAATCTGATCATTCGGCGATGAGCGACGCTCCCGAAAGCCGATGGCGAAAGCGAGCTGGCGTCACCAACAACGTGACTTCGGTGACTCATCAAACACCGCATTGCCACGGCGGATTTGTCACGGAATTTACTTTCAACGGAAGCAAGTACGCCATCCCGCCAAAGCAGGTTCAACAGGCGAACCCAGTCCAGTTAATGTTGATTGACGCAGTCACTCAGGCGTTGGCCGATGTGAACTCGAACGGCACAAGGCGAGCGGGGGATGTCAATCCCCTGAAGACTCGCGGTGCAAGCGAAAAGGGGTCAGACCCTCTCCGGCAAGACGACTCGCCTCCAAAGGGTCAGACCCCTTTTCGCTCGCCGGAAACATTCCCGTTTGATCGCCAACGAATCGGAGTTGTTGTCGGTACGATCTTTGGTGGCGAATTCGGTGACCAGTTGCAGGTTGGTATGCGACTGCCCGAGATCTGCCAAACGATGACGACAGCGTTGCAGCAACGTGGACTGCCGAATCAATTATCTCAACAGATTACAACAGAATTCCGTCAGATCGTCCTGAAGCACCGCCCTGCTCTGCTGGACGAAACCGGCAGCTTCACAGCAAGCACTCTGGCTTCGCGTGTTGCAAAAACATTTGACTTCATGGGCGGTGCGTGCGCACTGGACAGTGACGATACATCCGGCCTGACGGCTTTGTCGGTCGCGGCAGATCAATTGCGATCCGGAACCAGCGACATGATCGTCTGTGGATCTGCTCAACGTTCGATGAGCCTGTCTGCTTTCGAAGCACTTGATATGAACGGTCAACTTGTTCGATCGGGGCGACCGGAAGATGTTCCGGATGACTGCCATCAAATCCTTCCGGGTGAAGGCGTTGTCGCGTTAATGTTGTGCCGCCTGTCAGATGCGAAACGTCTGGATCTGCCAATTCATGGCATCCTTGGCGATGTCGTACAGATTAACAAGAGCGCAGGACGGGACTCCAGTCCCGTCCAGATTCAGACAATTGTGGAGACCCGTCCGACGGACGTGCTAACCTCAGCGGATGCCAGGATCATTCGTAAAATCGGTTACCTCGCAGGGGCGCATTCACTTGTCCGTATTGCGGCAGAAACCATCCTGAACAGTGACTCAAAGCGAGCGGGGGATGTCAATCACCTGATTAGTCTTGAGGACACGAAGAATACGGGCACTGCCGTACCTGGCTCGCCGATCGAAACGAATAAAACGTTCACGATTGCAGCACAGACGACCGACGGCGTCATTTTACACGCGCCGTTATCGATTCCAACTGCGAGCCCCATCCTTGAAATCCAAAAACAACCTGATCCATCAGTTTACGCATCACCTATGACTAAACAGGTATCTTTTCCAATGACGACGGAGCCAATGAGGGCAAACGTAACCAGCGAGTCTCCTTTACGATCACTACGATTTGCTGCCACATCCGGCACGTCGTTGCTGCAATTACTCAAAGACGCTGGCTTTCGCCCGGATCAGTTTACAAGCGTGTCGGCCGTAATTCGCGAAGCAAGTGATTCCGTAGGACAGGTCTCCAGTCCCGTCCAGATCAGGACGGGACTGGAGTCCCGTCCTTCAATGAAAAATCTCGAATTCACTTGCCACGATCAATTCCGCGCGACGATTCTGTTTGCTTCTGCTGAACAACTTCAACAGCGACTGGCAGCAGCGATCAAAGCCGCCGAAGCTGGAAAATTTAACACACTGCTTGACCGTGAACGCGTCATCCTCTGGAAGACATCACAAGAATCGCCACGTGTTGCGTGGCTGTTTCCAGGTCAGGGATCCCACTATTCTGACACGCCAGCCGCTCTATCGGCAAGTGATGTTGCTCGTCAAACGCTGGCGGAAGTTGATGATCTCTACGCCGCCAGCAATTTGCCTCGACTGAGTACTGCATTCAACAATGCGAACATCAAGCCTGGTATCGATGTCTGGTGGGCACAGGCCTGGGTTTTGGGCGTCTCCGCCGCGTTAATTCGCACATTGAAGTCTCAGGGTTTGCATCCGGATGCAGTGCTCGGCCATAGTTTTGGCGAGTTCACAGCCGCATTAGCCGCTGGCGTTACGACATTGCCACAAACTATCGAACTTGCAAAGCATCGCGCCAATGCTGTGATCTCACACATGCGAGTTCCTGGCGGTTTGCTGTCCATCCGCGCAGCCGTACATGAAGTCGATGCGATTATGAAACCTGCAGGATTGGATGTGTATGTAACGCATTTGAATTCGACAAAGCAGACAGTCATCGCGGGGAGTCGTGAAGGTATTGCTTCCGTAAAAACCTTGCTCGACAAGTACGGAATAGCTTCAATGTCAGTGTCTGTCCCTGCGCCGTTCCACACTCCATTGCTGGCAGATGCACAAGTCGCGTTTGAGCGGCTCTCTTCAAGTGTCAACATGCGGCCGCC
>JAYVNW010000591.1:0-15901 GCA_043758225.1 Candidatus Kuenenia sp.
ATCATTTTTCCCGGACAAAGAACAGCAGTATTGAATTGCCGAAGAATTGAGCCAGCGTGAAGACCTACATGACTTTAGCCAAAAAGATTCTCAAGACGCTTCAAACGTTGTTCGAAGCTTCGCCAACTCGAACACGCAGTCGTCTTGCGCACAGTCTCGATGCCACACCCGGCATTGAGTTTCTCGAATCTCGCTGGCTGCTTTCAGCGACTCTTCCGAAATTATCTATTGCCGACGTCTCTGTGATTGAGGGTGATACTGGCGAATGGGCGGGTATTGTCACGGTATCGCTGAGTGCGCCATCTCTTCTTCCCGTCACTGTGCGTTACGCGACTCGCGATTGGACAGCGTTGGGAGCAATAGACTATCAGCGCGCGACCGGAGTTCTAACCATCCCCGCCGGCGCAGCATCAGCAGAACTGCGATTTTCCGTGCTGGCTGATCTTTTGGACGAGCCAGCTGAAACGTTTACGGTGTTTCTTTCGTCTCCCGTCAACGCAACAATTTCGAAAGCGATCGGGACAGTGACGATTGTGGACGATGATCCTCTGCCTATCGTGTCAGCCGAGAGCAAGACCGTGACGGAAGGGAATTCCGGAACTCAGGTTACGACCATCCAGATGAGTCTGAACCAGCCGTCTTCATTTCCCGTGACCGTGCACTATCAAACAAAAGGAATCGCAGCAGTCGCTGGAACTGACTTTGTGAGTGCGACCGGAGTTCTCACAATTCCACCAGGAGCCACAAACGGAACAATCACAGTTCAAGTGACAGGCGACATTCTCGACGAAGTCGACGAAACGTTCAGTATCGAACTGTCGTCGCCCACCAATGCCACACTTTCGAGCGTTCCCAGCATCATCACCATCGTTGACAATGACCTGCCTCCGCTGGTGACGATTTCAAACATGTCAGTCCCGGAAGGTAATGCTGGAACAACAACATCAAAAATTCTCGTTTCGCTGAGCGGTGCCTCCGGACTTCCAATCTCGCTGAACTTCAGTTCGCAGGAAATCACAGGTTCGGCAACGTCTGATTTTCTATTCACTGAAGGGACGCTTACGATACCTGCGGGCCAAACATTCGGATCTATTTCATTCGGAATCTATGGCGATCGAATCGATGAACCGAACGAAGCTTTCAAAGTCAGTCTGTTCAGGCCAGTGAACGCGAGATTCAGCAAGTCAACAGCGATTGTGACGATCACTGATGACGACGGCACACAACTCCCGCTGTTTAATCAAACCCGTGACTTCACATACATCGGCGCGTTCCGCGTACCGACCGGGACCGTTGGTTCGGATACCTTCGAATATGGCGGCAACGCATTGGCATTCAACCCAGCGAATCACTCGCTGTTCATGGCTTCAAACTTCGACCATGGTCTGAACATTGCTGAAGTGCAGATCCCCACGACGCTCAGTTCCAGCGGCGTGGTTTCCAGCATGCGTGTTGCGAACGTTTTGCAGCCGTTTGTTGACCTGAGTTCACTGCTGACGACGAGCTCCGATGGGGCGTCAACAAGTCCGAATTTGAGCTATGAAAATCTGAGATTGGGAGGACTCCTTGTTGCCGGAAATGGACTCACCGGCGGCATGTTCATGGGGTATAACCACCCCGAGCCGCAGGATTCTACGAACTCGCATTTTCGTACAACCGGGCTCAATCTGGCATCCCTTTCAGCATCGAGTTTCACAGGCCTGATCGACATTCGCAGCGATGTTAATTCTGCAAGCGGACGCGTGCGAGGTGGTTACATGACCGCAGTGCCTGATCAATGGAAGGAGTGGATCGGAGCGAACTATGTAACGGGGGCCGCCGGACAAAATCGGATTCAATTTTCTTCCAGCGGACCCGCACTATTTAGCTTCGATGCGATCAACGCAGCAGGCAGCTCGGACAAGCCGCTTGTCTATTATCCCTTCGGTCACGCTTTGCAGTGGGTTGACGCAGCGAACGCGGCTCCACAATTGCTGTTCAATGGTACAACAAAGATCGAAGGCGTCGCCTTTGTTCCGGGAACACGCTCAGTAATTTTCATTGGATCGAATGGCCTGTCTTCGATCGGTTACGGCGTTGGTTCACGATTTAATGATCAGGTCAGACCGTATCAGGGATACCATTCGCAAAACGGAAACTACCAGTACCAGATTTGGGCCTACGACATTGATGATTTTATGTCGGTCCGAAACGGCACGAAGGCCTCATGGGAAATAACGCCAACCAGCGTCGTGAACTTCAACCTGCCAACGCCGGAATTTTCCAAGTACCTCGGAGGCACCGCTTTTGATGCTTCAACCGGCCGACTTTATATCTCCCAAAAAACGGCCGGCCCCAGTGCAACGCCGATCATACACGTCTATCAACTCGGTGCGAAGCCCGCATCAGGCTTTCTGGCCTCTCGCGTGACAGCAGCACCAGTCGCAGCAGCACCAGTCGCAGCAGCACCGGTTGCAGTTGCAGTCGGGACGTCCGTGACTCCGCAGCCTTCTCCCAGCCCGTTGACAACCGATAGTATCGCTTTGACGAATTCTACAACCAATAACTCGTTGACCAGTAAGCATTCCATTCGGAAGCAGTCGAAGTTAAATAAGGCTGCACCGGCAATCGCCGAAAGCCGATCGACAAACAGAACGACAGCAGCGCTATCGATGGAAGCAGAACAGCTCGACCACTTCTTCAACGCCATCAGCAGCGGTGATCTGGCGATGTTTTGATGTGCATCTTGCAGCCCTGCTACTCCGCCGATGTGAGTCTCTCTCACCCGCACAATCCACATCAATGCGGCTTTTTTCAGGCAAGAATATTACGGGTACCAAAATCGCGTGAGACGCGCACTAAGAATTTTCTGACCACAAATTTTCTTGCCTGATTGCCTGCTACGCATCCACGAGATGAATTCGCTGCCATCGGCCGGAGAGGTAGCGAATAAACATGCAAATTCCGCTGAATGAAACATGTGCTGTACACGTCAGCCACAGTGCAGGGATTGAAGCATGATCAGATTTAATGATCAACAACGCCGGTACTACCATGATAATCCAGCTTGAAAAGAGTGTAATGAACATTGGGAAAACTGTGTCCCCGGCACCACGTAATGCGGAAGAAAACACGACCGCCAGAGCGTCGAATACCGAATAGGCGGCGACGAAATTGAGTAGATATGCGGCAGTCTTAGCGAGTGCTGCGATATCGGTCCCGCCGCTCGTTTCAGGATTTGCCAGCAGGAAGAACGGTCGCAATAACACCTCTGGAAAAAGCACCAGAATAATGCCCATGGTTCCGGTCCATGCGACTCCCATAAAGGCAGCGTTGCGAGTCGTCGCTTTCGCTGAATCAATTCGGCCAGCTCCTATGTTGTGGCCCACCACTGTTTGAATCGCCGTTCCGAAGCCCAGCAGCGGAACGAAGATCAGACCGTTGATACTGAATGCAATATTCGTCGCTGCCAGAGCTTGATTGTTCAGATTTCCGACGATCAGCAGAAACATCGTAAAGCCCGAAATATCGACAAAGTAATGCAATCCGCTGGGCACACCAAACTGCAGGAATTGTTTCAACAGACCGCGATCGATTGTACACGTTGACCACAATGGCAACTGATCACGTTTTGACGCGCGAAGAATCCAGACGACGTAGATCGCCAGTTCGAAAACTCTTGCCGCGACTGTTCCAATCGCAGCGCCGCGAATGCCCATTGCTGGAATCGGACCAAACCCGTAGGCCAGCAGATATGACAGCACGCCGTTTGCAAAGACAGCAACCATACTGTTCAGCATCACGACTTTGGTTTGACGGCGTCCGCTGAAGAAACAACTCAACGCTGTCGCGACCATGTGAATCGGAGCACCTGCACAGAGCGTGTTGAAATACTGCGCTTCCAACTCCACGATGTTCGGTGAATGCCCTGAATATGGCAGAATCATCCGAGTGAATGGCAGGAATATCCAAAGCAAGAATCCGCTGACCAACGCCAGCCAGACGGCCTGCCAGAAGGAACTCATCATACGATCCTTCTGGCCTGCTCCGTCGAATTGCGAGATAAACGTATTCGCGTACAGAACCGTTCCCATCGGAACACAGACGACGGTCCAGTGCAGCATGGACGCCGGAGTCACAGCCGCGAGTGCGTCTTCTGAGCAGCCTGCAAGGATGACTCTGTCAGCTGCATTCATCAACGACTGCGAGCCTGCACTCAGCATGAGCGGCAAGGCGACGCGTGTCAGTTCCTTCAGATTGCCGAAACGATCGTTTGATATGTCAGGATGGGATTTATCATCGTCGGGCATGCGTTTCTCTAAACAGGCGGTGTGATTCCGAAATCCTCAATGGTCAGCAACGCACTGAATGGAATACTTCGAGCTTCGAAGGCAGCTCGACCACCTTGCAGCCGATCGACGATACCAACAGCATGGACAACTTTACAGCCGAATTCTTCGACGCGATCAACAGCCTGCAGCGCGCTGCCGCCGGTGGTGACAACATCATCAACGATTACAACATTGTCGCCGGGCTGAATCGGGCCTTCGATAAAGCGTTGAGTCCCGTGGCCTTTCGCTTCTTTACGAACCATGAAACCCTGCATAGTTCGATTCTGAGAAGCCGCTGCAACCAGAATTCCACCAACGATCGGGTCGGCACCGATTGACATGCCGCCGAAACCAGTAAACTTCACATCTTTCAGCAGTTCCAGCAGCCCATAGGAAATCTGCATTAACCCTTCGGCACACAGTGTGACCTGTTTGCCATCCAGGTAGTAAGTGGATTTCTTGCCGGATGCCAGCGTAAAGTCGCCAAACTTGAGGGCTCGTTCTCGAACCAGATCCATCAATCGCGTGCGGTTGAACATGTAACAGTCTGCTCTTATGATTGCCGAAGAGTGTTTGTTGAGTTGCCGGGTGCAGACAATCTACAACACGGTCCCACCCAACGCATCGTAACTGTCCGCACTCCGAGTTCAACCCGCGCGCTGCGGGATGTTGCCGACACCTTCAGGATTGTCACATTATGTCCGCTCAGTTGAGTGAGTTTGCTCGATCGCTAAATGTCGAAACCGCATTCACCGTTCTTGCCGTTGCGAAGAAGCTGAAGGCTGCCGGGAAGGACGTTGTTGAATTGGAGATCGGTGACAGCCCATTTAACAGCACCGCATCGGCAATTCAATCCGGTTTACAGGCGATCCACGACAATCAGTCGCACTACTGTCCGTCGCCTGGCATTCCGGAATTTCGCGAGTCAGCTGCCAGGTTCCTGAAGAACGAGTTTTCTATTCCTGTCGCTGCAGAAAACATTGCTGTCGGCCCGGGTGCGAAAGTCTTTGAGCAGTTTTTCTGTGAAGCGTTTCTTGGTCCTGGCGATGGTTGCCTGGTCTTCAGCCCGCATTTTCCAACCTACCTGCCCAACATTCACCGACGTGCCGCGCGTGCTGTTTTGAAGCCACTGCGGCAGGAAACTGAATTTCGTCCGCAGGTCGCTGACATCGAAGACTTTTTAAACAACGATCCTTCGCCGCGCGCGATCTTTCTGAATTCCCCACATAACCCAACGGGCGGCGTCACGACCGAGCAGGATCTGCGAGATATCGCGGATTTAATTCGTGGCCGCAACGTTGCCGTGTTCAGTGACGAACCGTATTGCCATATGATCTGGAAGGGCAATCATCATTCATTGCTGGCTCAGCCGGGTATGATGGATCAGTGCGTGGCTGCGTACACGTTCAGCAAGTCGTATTCAATGAGCGGCTGGCGACTTGGCTTCTGCGCGTCGTCAGCTGAAATTATTACTGCCATCAGCAAGATGATCAATACCACGCTGTCATGCACGCCGCCCATCGTACAACTTGCCGGTCGGGCCGCACTGGAAAGCGATACAAAGGAGCGCGATGAGACGATGCTGAAGTTCCGTGAAAAGGTCATGCTGCTGACCAACGGCCTGAACAGGTTTGAAGGCTTTTCGGCACTCGATCCCACTGCAACATTTTATGTATTCCCTGGTGTGAAGCCGATCTGCAACCGCCTGAAGATTACAAGTCACGGTCTGGCGTTATACTTTCTGGAAGCTGCTGACGATAAATTCGGCGTGGCATGTCTGGGTGGCGAATGCTTTGGCGAAGCAGGTGCCGGGTTCCTGCGATTCAGTTGTGCGGAACCGAATGACAGATTGCAGCAAGCTCTTGATTTCATCCCTGTGGCTCTATCGCGACAGGATCGGATCGATGCCTGGCTGACCAGGCATCCTGAATTCCGTTTGAAGAATGATTACGTCTGATTTAAGGATAAAAATGATGGCTCGATGTTTTGTCGTGGCACTGCTGATCTCGGCGTTCAGCAATGTGGTTACGGTACCTTCCGCCAAAGCGGATGACGAACCTGCATTCGTCCGGGCGGTTGAAGGAATTGCAGAGCTGAAACTTGCTAATGGAATGCAGGTGCTGCTGTTTCCGGATGTGTCTAAACCCACCGTCACAGTGAATCTGACGTTTTTTGTCGGGTCACGACACGAAGGTTACGGCGAAGCGGGCATGGCGCATTTACTGGAACACATGTTGTTTAAAGGCACAACGGCACGGCCTGCGATTCCTGCGGAACTCACAAAACGGGGCGCGCAGTTCAACGGAACGACGTGGCTTGATCGCACGAATTACTACGAAACGTTGTCAGCCAGCGACGAGAATCTTGAATTCGCGATCTCCATGGAAGCCGATCGCATGATCAACAGCCTGATCAAAGCGGAAGATCTTGCATCCGAAATGACGGTCGTTCGCAATGAATTTGAACGAGGTGAAAATAGTCCTGAGCGAGTCTTGATGCAGCGAGTTTTTTCCACAGCTTACGAATGGCACAACTATGGCAAATCCACAATCGGCAATCGCGCGGATATTGAGCGTGTGCCGGTCGATAACCTGCGTCGGTTTTACACTCGCTTTTATCAGCCAGATAATGCCATGCTGGTTGTTGCTGGTAAGTTTGATCCACGAAAAGCAGTCGCGTTGATTCAGCAGCATTTTGGTGCGATTCCAAAACCTGATCGAGTACTCGACACAACATACACAGAAGAACCCGCGCAGGATGGCGATCGTCTGGTCATTGTGCGACGGGTAGGTGAAGTGCCGTTTGCTGAAGTTGCGTATCATATTCCTGCCGGAGGTCATCCGGATTATCCAGCCGTTGACGTGCTGACAACGATCATGGCAAGTGAGCCGTCGGGGCGATTGTATGACAATCTGGTGAAGCGCCGACTGGCTGCAGGAGTTTTTGGATCAAGTTTTGCGTTGCATGATCCCGGCGTCATTTTGTTTGGAGCTCAGGCAGCTCCTGGAACCGACGGTCCCACAATGTTACAAAATATGATCGAGACAATCGAAAGCTCGATCGAAAAGCCTTTCACAGCAGAGGAAGTCGAACGCGCGCGACAGGAGATGCTGCGACAACGTGAGATTCAGGTCGCCGATTCTCAGGGCCTGGCCATTCAGCTTAGCGAATGGGCCGCGCAGGGCGACTGGCGCCTGTTCTTTATTTACCGCGATCGACTGGAAAAAGTCACACCGGAGGACGTCAATCGTGTCGCTTCGACGTACATGATTCGCAGTAACAGAACTGCTGGTTTGTTTGAACCGACAAAAGAAGTGGAACGCGCAACGGTGCCAGGGACTCCGAACATCGCCGAAATGATTGGCGACTATGCCGGCCGAGCGGACGTGGTTCAGGGTGAAGAATTTGATGCCTCTCCGGAAGGCATTGAATCGCGTCTGGAGCGCGAAAAACTTTCGTCTGGAATCAAGGTCACCCTGTTGCCACGTAAAACTCGAGGCTCTTCGGTGACTCTTCGACTGAATCTGCGATATGCGAATTTCAAGGATCTGCGCGGCCTCGCCGTGGCGGCAAAAATGCTTCCACAGCTTTTGGATCGAGGCACGGAGAATTTTACGCGGCAGCAAATCAACGATGAACTTAACAATTACCGTGCAGAAATGAGTGTCTCCGGCGACGCTGGCAACTTGTCTTTAACCGTTCAGACAAATCGGGAAAACCTGGTTCCCGTGCTGGGTGTCGTGCGTGAGATTCTTCGAAAACCAAAGCTCCCTGCGGAAGAACTGGAACTTATTCGCGAAGACATGTTGTCCGGAATGGCAAATCGCGTGAGTGATCCCGTTGCGATCGCAATGAATACGGTGACTCGAAAGATGGCACCGTACGAAGTGGATGATGCACGCTACATTCCGGAACTCAAAGAAGACCTGGAACGTGTGAAAGCCGTAACAATCGAACAGATTCAGGATATCTACGGTCGGCTGATTGGAGCATCTGTTGGCGAACTGACGGTCATCGGCGACTTTGATAAAGACCTTGTTGTTCCGGCGGTAGAGGAATTCACGAAAGACTGGAAATCGAACGTATCATTCGAACGTATTCCAAGAATATCCGTGAACAATGAAGTTGGCGATTTCACAAAGATCAATACGCCGGACAAGGCGAATGCTGCCTACTTCGCTGCCATGACATTGCCGATGAAGGACAGCCATCCCGACTATCCGGCGTTGGCAATCGGAAACTTTGTACTTGGTTCTGGTGGGTTGTCATCCCGTCTTGCGGATCGCGTTCGTCAGAAAGACGGGCTGTCCTATACGGTGCAGTCAAATCTTGCGCCATCGGCCGTCGATGAACGCACTTCGTTCTACATTTTTGCTATCTCAAATCCACAGAATGCAACAAAGCTTCACGAAGCGATTCAGGAAGAGTTGAAGCGACTGGTTGATAGTGGCATTACTCAGGAGGAACTTGACCGGGCCAAAGAAGGTTATCTGCAGTCTCAACAGGTCGCGCGCACTGAAGAAATGTCATTAATTTCATTGTTGGAAGCGTACTCATTTATTGGGCGTGACATGAAATACGTCGCGGACTACGAATCGAAAGTTCGTAATCTCACGGTCGAAGATGTGAATGCGGCAGTGAAAAAGCACATCAAACCTGAACGCCTCTTCATTGTTTCGGCTGGCGACTTTAAGTAGGCGTTTTCAGCCGTGGCGGATTCGTGGAAGTGGTCGAAGTGAATCATCGGATAATCCGAGGAACTGGATGATCAAGATTATCAGAGGACTCGCGGTCGTCGGTGCCGTTCTCATTGTGGTTTTGCCGGCGATTGCAGATGAAGGAGCGAATTCTTGAAAGACCGCAGCTACGAACGCAATCTGGAGAGCAATTCTCGACGTAGGGGAACCTGAAAACAGTCGTGCAGTCCTGTTGCAGGAATTCAAGGACGTTGTGCGCACGTATCCAGACTCTGAGCATGTAGAGATAGCTTGCGAGTACGCATCCATTCTGCACACGATGGTTCGGCAGGAACAGGAACACAAAAAATTGACCGATGAGCAGTATCGGGAACTCGCGCCCCCATCTTCCTGGTGCGCCGGACGGCGAAAGTCCTCCTCGGCAAGGAGTTCCGGCGGAAGACACAGCCAACCGTCTCGCTATACTGTCGAGTTGCCATTCAAACCACTGAAGCACAATCTGTTTAGGCCACTCAGGATTCACATCACATGCACACTCTATTTCGCATTGTCGCTGTGTTCAGCCTGTTCATCGCAGTTGCGGCACACGGTGCTGAACCTCTGGCGCTGACACAACCGCAACCTCATCAAGTGCTGCAGCGGATCGGAGTTGCGCCGGGGAAGGGTTATGCGGATGTGCAAATCTCCGGCACTTTGCCAGCGAACGCTCAACATGCGACGTGGGAATATCGCATCGTCGTTCCGGCAGATCAGTCTCAGCAACCGACAAAAGCTGACGTTGCCAGCGAATGGATGAGTGTGATACCGACAATTGAGGAGGAAACGTTCCAGGCAGCGGCCCGCGTTTCGGCTGGCGGCTGGTATCGTCTGGAATGCCGCTGTCGAGTTGACGCGAATGTGCTGGCAACTGGCGCAGTTGAGCCGATCGGAGTTGGTGAAGTGTTCGTGGTCGCAGGACAATCGTATGCCACGAACTGTAACGACGAACGCTTGACGGTTGCCGATCCGCAACACCGAGTTGTCGCGTTCGATTCTGCACAACAATCCTGGGCCGTCGCGAATGATCCTCAACCGGTTTTCGATGGCAGCGATGGCGGTTCGATCTGGCCGCCGCTGGGTGACGCGTTGGCGAAAGAGTTCGAAGTGCCCATCGGCTTTGCCAACGTGGCCATTGGAGGAAGTTCGTCAGCGCAGTGGCTGCCCGAGGGTGACATGCTTCCTCGTTTAATCAACGTAGGAAAGACACTCGGATCTTTTCGGGCGGTGCTGTGGCAGCAGGGCGAATCAGACGTCATCACGAAGAATCCGACTGAGGGTTACGTCGCGAACATGACAAAAATTCGCGACGCAGCGGCCAACGTGTGGGGCGATTCGCCGTCATGGCTGCTGGCAAAATCCACACATCATCCGACCGTCTACAATGATCCCGAAGGCGAAGGACGCATTCGCGCGGGAATCGATGAACTGACAAAACAAACAGCGTTCCTTCCCGGTCCGGACACCGACACGTTGAGGGGTGATAATCGAGGCGACATCAATTCGCGGCGACACTTCACTGGCATCGGTCAACGTCGAGCCGCAGACATGTGGCTGACATCGATTCGTCAGGAATTATTGACTGCAAACGACGAAGCCAATGGTTTGCGCGTCGGCATGGCCGAAGTGGACATCACGCCTCCCGTTGGATTTCCGATGGCAGGGTATTATCACGAGCGATTGGCGGAAGGCGCGATCGATTCGCTAAAAGCCAAGGCCATCGTCTTTCGCGAAGGAGACACAGCCGCTGCGCTGATCGTCTGCGATCTGATCGGCATTGCCACCGACCTGTCGCGTGAAGTACAGCGCCGAGCGTCCGAGAAAACAGGCATTCCCGTCAGCAACATCGTCATCGCGGCAACGCATTCACACACGGCACCGGATTACATGAAGGAGCTGTGGCTGTATCTGGGCAAGGAAAAACAGGAGCCGCTGCGGGCTGAGTACATCGAAAAATTGGTCAACGGTCCGGTCGATGCGATTGTTCGCGGTTATGAAGATGCGGGCAAGTTCACACTCTCCACTGGTAGCGCATTGCAGACGACACCCGTCGCGTTCAACCGACGATTTGTTATGCGTGACGGCAGTGTCCAAACATGGCAGGCGTTGTCGAATCCGGAAGTCGTGCGTGCCGCCGGCCCCATCGATCCCAGGATCGAATTGCTCGCCGTGCGGAATTCGGACAACGGAAAAGTTCACGGCATCCTCAGCAATTTTGCTCTGCATCTTGATACGGTCGGTGGCATGCGGTGGAGCGCGGACTATCCGTTTTTCATCGAACGAACTCTGCGAAAAAGCTATGGTGCCGATGTGATTTCAATTTTCGGCACGGGTTGCTGCGGCGACATCAACCACGTCGATCCATCAACGCCTGAACGCCATAAATCGGACTACATCGGTGATTCCATCGGCACTTCGATCTGTCAGCAGTTTGCGACTTTGTCGCCATTGAAAAGCACCCAGTTGCACGTCATGTCGCAAGTTGTGGAATTGCCTTTGGAGGATGTGACTCAACCGGAAGTCGAACGAGCCATCGAAATCGTCGCTCTGGCAAAGCAGGGTGGCAAGGTAGAGTTTCTGGATCATGTGACGTCGTACAAACAGTTGATTCTGGATCAGTTTCTTCACCCCCAGCCTTATGCAGAGACGGCCAAGCACATCACCTGGGGACTCAGCCGATCACTGGCCGGTATCGGCGAACGATTGCCGGTCAACGTGACTGTAATGACGATCGGCGACGATGTCGCGATCGTAAGTTTGCCTGGGGAGGTCTTTGTGGAACTGGGTCTGGCCATTAAACAGGCGTCACCATTTCGCACGACGATCATTGTGGAACTGTCCAACGCGGTAGAGACAATTTACGTCCCGCACCGCGCGGCATACGCTGGCGGCAGCTACGAAGTCACCAATTCAGCCCTGCAACCTGGTGGCGGCGAGATGCTGGTTGAAGCCGCCATCAAGCTGCTTCGCCAGGCGGCCATGAAGAATCGCTGATCATGAAAACAGCCTGTCGAAAATCAACTTCTCAATTTAGAATGCTCCAGTCGGCTGTCGCCCCGTCACTGTCGCGAACGTATGAACTCAGCCATGTGTTCAATCGCAGCGCGAGCTTCAGGAAGCAGCGGATCATGTGACTGGAACACATGAAACATGCCGGGCCAGACTTCGAGCCTGACCGTCGCTCCGTCGGTGAGAGCCTTCTGAGCCACTCGAATGCTGTCATCACGGAGCATCTCATGCTCGCCAGTTTGTATGAGCAGCGGAGGCACGCCACGGTAGTCGCCAAAGACCGGGGACACTAGCGGATCACGAGCGTCAGTGGTTCCCAGATAGTGGTCTCGGAAGATCGGCATCGTTTTCGCGCTGATGATAGGGTCCGCAGCGGTTTTCAACGAATCACTTGCCAGCGTCAAATCCGTCGTTGGTGAAATCGAGATCCCGCCCGCCGGCAGCGAGAGTCCTCGATCCCGCAGCGCCAGAAGTGTAGCCAGAGTGAGGTTGCCACCGGCCGAATCGCCAGCCACAAACGTCGCACGGGCAGCCGCAGGGCCATCGGGGCCGTTCTTGACCATCCAGTCGTGAGCCAGGACACAATCATCCAGTCCTGCTGGAAAGCGATGTTCCGGCGCAAGTCGATAGTCGGGCAACAGAACAGCACATTCGGCTGCTGCCGAAATGTGGCTTGCCAGCGGGAGGTAAAAGCCACCGGATCCGGAAACAAATCCCCCGCCATGGATGTACAGGAGCCGAACATTCGGATCTGCGCCCGGCGACAGAACCCATTCGCACGGCACTTCACCAACCATCACTTTGATGAGCTTTACATCCGGAATCGTCGGTTGTCTGCGCGAGCCCATGCCCGCGCGCAGTGCTACAAGGTCGAAGTCGTTCGTGCCGAATGGCGTATTTTTCCGGAGTCGCTCCAAATACGCGACGCCCTCCGGCGAGACATCTTGGTGCCAGATATCCGGGGCCGTCGGCCAGACTGCAGGCTTTAGTAACTCGACTAAAGGAATCTTCTCGAAGACCAGATGCGATTGACTGCCTTCATACACGATCCCGACCTGATCAGCATCGATTCGCGTGAGGCTGGGATACCCGGCTCCGAGACCTTCGTCGAGCAGCAGGTGATGCGAACTCGGCCATGTCTGACCATCGTCAAAACTGACCTGAATCGTGTGATGAGTTCGCCCTTTCTGAGTGTGTGGATTGGCAAACAACAGGACGTGTCTCTCCTGCCCGTCCTGCCGATAATTCATACGCAGAAGGCTGCCGTTGCAGTTGGGCTCGATGAGTGTATTGCGGCTCGTCGGATGCGGCTCCCAGGTTTGCCCGAGATCCTTAGTAATGACAACGGCTCTGAATCGCTCGTGATCGTTGCGAATATTCAGCATGATCGAATCGTCGCCGAGCAGCACCGCCTGGCATTCATTGCCGCCACTGTATCCGGGCTGACCGACGGTCCATGTTTCCCCATGATCACGACTGATCATCAGCGTCGCGAAAGTCGCCAGTGGCTCCCGTCCCGTGCGACCCTGGACCGGCATCACCAGCGTTCCATCAGCCAGTTGAATTCCCTGCTGAGGCGACGGAGCCAGCAGCCACCACGATTCCTGCTTGAGTTTTTGAGTCAGATTCTCCGGCTTTGACCATGTGAGTCCATCGTCCTTCGAACGCACCATCATGAATTGAGCCGCCTTGCCGATCTCAAATCCCGGCTCAGAGCCATCATCAACCCACTGATGCTTGCCTGGTTTGCCGTTCATCCAGAGTGCGAAGCAGAAGATTTCGCCGGTCTGCTGATCGATAATCAGGCCGGGGTCACTGCAACCGTTCTGTTCCTGTGGCAAGCCGCCGAACTCACCCATATCCATGATCGCTCGCGCGGATTCCCATGTCTGACCGTCGTCCGTGCTGCGGCTAAGCCCGATGTCGATGTCTTCCTGAAGATCGCGGCCCATGCGTCGTCGCATGTCGTAAACGCACAACAGCGTCCCCTCCGGCGAAGTGCCGAGTGCCGGAATTCGATAAGTGTGGACGCCGTCGTCCTGATGTTTGCGAAGTGCCACTCCGATTCTGTGTCGAATGCCGGGCGAACCGTTCGTCGGCATAATAATGCCGTTGTTCGTTACAACTTTGGTGCACGTTGCCAGCACATGATGCGACAGGTTCGCAGAGTTCTTCAATCGCCCTGACAGCCAAAACACGTTTCGACCGGCGGCCAAAGTCTGCTGTCCGTGAAACTCGATTGTCGATTTCGGGGTGGATTGGTCACCGAACTGATTCTCGGGCGCAAAAACTCCCTTATCGTCAGTCCGGAACAATGTCAGTGATTCAACATCGTTGAGATCATCGGTTCCCGCCAGCTGAAACTCAACGGCGGTCACGGCGACGTCTGTGGCATCAGCAACGTCGATGATGATTCGAGTCAATGGTCCATGCTCATTGCGAATTAATATCGGATGAATCGGAGTCAATGACGTTGCCTGAATCGAAGCAGGCTCATCGGCCGTGCAGCACAGCAGCGCGGCAAAATGGATGGCGATGAACGACAGTGCCTGTTTCATGATCTGTGTCTCACTATAGCTGACTTCGCAATAATTCAAAATTTGATGAACCCAGATCTGAACTTCTATGATCGCAAAAACGTAGATTCGCGAGGAGCATTGTAGCGGATTGCAAGATGAGGCGTTGCGATGTGTTTTTGTCCGGTACCGAGTGATCGAACACCAGCTTCAACAAGACCAGTGGTCAGCAGCGTGCGTTCGATTGGATACGGCGACTTGCCTGTCATGAATGTCTCTTCAGCCTTCGACATTAGCGACGCCGAGTATGTCACATTGGGTGTTGGCGGCAAATAGAACAATGTTGAAAGCGGTTCTGCTTGCCCTTTCAGTCGGGCTGCAAACGTGAAGTCGCTGATCAATCCGTTCATCATCAGCATCGTTGCTTTGACTCCGTCTGCGTACTCGAAACGATATGCCACGGGATCCTTGACCCATTCGCGGATTTGATCCGCTGTCGGATAACGGTGACTAAAGGTGTCGGGCTGAGCGAGCGTTTGGCTCCGCGACAGGCAGGCTTCGAAGAGCTTTGGATCCCAGCCTCCGTTGGCCCAGTTGCCCGCGTCCATGGACTTCCACACGGCGTCACCGCGAAGAGCCTGCATGGCGACAACTCCGGTTTCTCCTCCGCGTCGGCGTTCGGCCATGCACTGAATCATTTCCAGTATGTGAAAGTCGTAGCTGTCGATGCTGCCAGTCGCAACACCAAGCAATTCTTCGACTTCAGCACCATCGGGCATTTCGACCGCAGGCATGCGCCAGGTGACGGGCAGAGATGATCCTGCCGTAAACGCAAAATTCAGCTCGTGCGAAATATCAACCATCTCACGAGCCCATTCCCAATTCCATGACAAATGTTTGTCATTGAAGACTGGAGCGGTTCGGCCATCTTTGTGGAAAACGTCTGTCACCTGTTTAAAGAACTCGTAACGAGGGTATTTGGTCTGCTCATATTCAGACTTCGGATAATTCCCGTGTTCGCCGATAATCAGGACGCCATCGACTGCGAGTGTGTCACCGCCGCAACGCAGCGTTTCGGCAATTGTCGGATAGATTGGAAAGCCGAATTCCTCCGATCGCTTACGACTCAGGTCATTGTCCGGTTTTTGATCGACATAGGCCGCAACGACATCAAACGGTGGACGGTGCCAGTGGCCGCCGACCGGATAGCCCACCAGAAATCTTTCCGCCATGTGCCAGGCATGCGAGTGATACCGCCATTCCGTGGTAACAACCGCGAGTCGCTTGCGTTGAGCAACCGGATTGTCCGCGGCCAACAGTTGCGGTGCCATGA
>JAYVNW010000592.1:0-3276 GCA_043758225.1 Candidatus Kuenenia sp.
CACTTTTCGTAGTTGAATCGGCTAGCGGTTCAGGCTCACTGGAGGCTTCTTATTTGGGCACGGACAAAGTGGAGGCCAGCTTCAATTGGTGTTCAATCCTGTCCCCGAATCAATCAGCAACGGCAGATCGTTCGCCTCTTCCATATTCTGTTCAGCCGGTTTCTCTGACTTCATCCGATGTGCCAGAACCTGGTCGCGGTAGTCTCGCAACGGGCCGATGAGAGCGGCGTTCACAAAACGACGACGGCGATAGAAATCTGATTTCTCAAGATGACTCGAAGTGCAGACCTCCTCCATCTGAGCCATCGCGCGATTGGCGACCCTGACTGACATATCAACATCGTTCTGGACTCGAAGTGATGAACGTGGTTCCCAGGCCGTGCGAGCTTCCCAGCGTTCGGTTAGTTTTTGCAACAGGGAGTTCAGCATGTCGAACCGTTCCGTGTCATCAGCGATCAGTGATGGCTGATTGACCAGTTGCTCCATCGCAGTAATCACGGGACGCACAGAAGCGTCGGTCGGCGACGTGAAGAAAACGATGTGCAGGCGATGGCGAAATTCTTCGGCCCGCGACGGATGATTCGACAGTTCATGTAACCGCACGATTTCGTAGTGAGCAAAATGCGTGATCAGCGGTTCAAAAGTCTCCGTGAATGTATCCAGGCGATTGATAAGCGGCAGGCTGAGTTCACTTCGACTGGCGGCCGTGAGTGCCTTTCCGAGCGTGATGAAATATTGCTGCCGTAGCAGATCCAGTGGATGGACGACTTTCGTAATTTCACCGCTTTTGACTGAATCCAACGGCGTACGAGGACTCTGCTTCATCTCCATTTGCAACGACTTGCGATACGTCCACGGCATGTCGGGCATTCCCGCCAGGATTTCCAGTTGCTGCGACAAAGCACTCATACGACGTTTCACTTCTTCATGGTCTTTCGTTGACGGTATGACCGCAAGAATTTGTTGCTGATGCGGACCAAACGCTGCGTTCAGTTCCGCTTGTTTGTCGGCCATACGAATCGTTTCATAGGGCGATGACATCGCAAGTCCGCAGTTCACAGCGGAAACAGCCTGCTGCGGCGTTTCGTGGCTGAAGAGTCCAATCGGATCGCGTGCATCCAGGAACGGAAGCAGTGCGACTTGAGCCCAGTCCCAACCGGCAGTGGCGATTTCCTGACGCACGTGTTCACGCTGCAACCGTGAAAGCAATTCTGGATCAATGAGTCCTTTTTCCGCGTCTGAGGCCACTAACAGCATTTCACCAGGAACTGTCTGAACGATACCGACATTCGTGAACACACTCATCATTGTGGCCACAGCAGCTTTTATGGCATCTGGCCCCAAATTTGTTTGACGGAAGCGCTGACAGAAGACACCGTCGGACGTCATTCGCGAATGTGCAGCCTGATAGAACTCCGTAGAATAAAGATTTGCGGCGGAGGGCAATGTCAGACTGTCGCATGCCACAATCACCACTTCAAATTTCTTCAGTTCTCGACGAGATAATGCGATCATGCCTGGCTCGTGCAGCATCTGAACTCTCTCGTCCTGATCTGATGGCAATTGCTGACCACTCCAGGTGAATCTTCGAGCCAGGTCTGTGATCCTGCGATCCGAACGAACGGCCACAATTTCCTGAACTGGAAAATGTGAACACGTTCGCAGGCAAACGCCTGTATCGTCACCCAGCAACAAGACTCTTGCCGGATGCGGGTGACTCGCGAGACCAAAGATCGCTGGCAAAAACTCTTCTGCGGGCTGAGGCGTTACGGAAGTATCTGTACTGACCCGACCGACCGGAACTCCATTCCGTTGAAACTCCAGCACATTCCCGGCACGTCGCCAGACAGTGACTTCGCCGGCTGCCGTTTGTACGCGCGAAACCAGACGATTGACGTGTGATTGAGCGATCAAATCCCGCTCCACGCCACGTTGTATCGCGGCTGCCGTTCGTTCAGAAAACAGCAGCGAAGAAGTTCGTGCAGTATTAACAGACCCAAACCCAACCATCATGGAACACATCAAACAGAGGATTGACAAAACACATACCTGGACCATCGCCTTGCCGTGAAATGCAACAACACTCATGCGATTCTCAGACAAAATCTGAAACGACTGCGTCGCCACATAAACCAGAATGCCCCCCGCTAACAACAATAGCGGAGAATTGCCATTAGCAGCAGCGACGACTGCCAACAGGATGCCACCAGCCAGTGACAGAACTATCGCCTGGCAGGAAACTGGCCGCCGACTTTTGTACGTCAGACAGACTGCCGGCAAGATCGCAGCCGTTGCAAAAAAAGAGCATTGAATCGATCTCAATAGCAGTACTGGAAACGGCGAAAGGCCACTTGAGTTCAACGTCAGATTCAATCCAGCAAACGTATCAAAAAGTATTGGAAGTGAAGCGAGAGTAAGAATCCCCATGAACTGAATCCCACGGCTGGTCAAAAGTCTTATCGCCAACGGTCGGGTAAAAACACTTAGCATGAACGCTGTGATGCAGGCTGTCTGAATCAGAACGGGCAAACTGCATGGCATCAGTCGACACATGACTTCGGCAATTGCTACGATCAGGATTCCAACCGCAACGAAAGCAAATCTGCCATCGTTAAAGCAGTTTGCCGCCGGCGTTGCTGCGAACTGATCAATCCGCCGAACCTGCTGCGAAAGAGATAGCGATACTGACGACCTCAGTGCTTCTGCCAGCAAGGCAATCCCAACCATCAAAGTTGTCAGTTCAGCCAGCGGCAATCCAGGCAATCCCAACCAGACAGGAACCAGCAATACGCTCATTCCTGGTGTTCCAACGAAGACAGAACTGATCCAAGGGAGGTCTCCATCCACGTCAGCTGTCCGGAAAAACGATCCCGCCACAGCGGTGGCGACCACCGCAACAAGTGCAGGAAAGAGCATCGTCAACATCACAGCAAACGGCCATGTGGAACCGATCGTTTCGCAGCCTGCCAGCAAAAACGCATTCAGCAGCGCGGGCAACGACCAGCTCAACAGAACTAACGCCAGTGCGAAGCATAATCGCAACAATCTGGAGCGCGTCCCATCAACAGGCTGCTGAGGAACAAGTCTTCCGATCCATCGTAGCAGCATCGCGCCGGTGGCGACTCCTGTCACTAGAGCTGCCAGGGAATTCAGGGATGTGCCGCACAAGTTCAGCCAGCTCGCAACCAGCTGCCCCATCATTGTCGCGACAGCTGCTGCATTCGCGATCCAACAAGACGTCAGCCTGATTGAATTTCGATTTGTAGAGATCATGGC